>JBEGJV010000040.1:0-18495 GCA_041184385.1 Actinomycetota bacterium | reverse complement strand
AACCGCCAAAACCCGAAAGCCGCAATCGACCGCTACGTGAGAGATCTCGTCGATGACCCGTTTCTGTGCGCCGGTCAACGGGAACGGGAGTGATGCATTGAACGCATCGACCAGCGGACCCGTGGTGCGGTGGGTGAACCCGCGGGATTCCTGCGCGGCCAGCAACTTGCGCGCCACCAGCATGACCTGCACGCGCAGCACTTCGTCGAACGCGAGCCGGCGCCGCGCCGCGTGACGCACGTCCATCGATTCGGGAAGGTGGATGTCGTGAAGTGCCTGACCACGGCTGACCAAACCGACCTGTTCGATGACCTCCGCGGGGACCGGGTCGGCGATGCCGCGCTGCTCGCACCTCTTCAGCGTGCTCTCGATCCACTTGGCGAGGTCCCAGGTGCTGATGCGCGACTTCTCGCTCTGCGGGTAGATGGACACGATCCGCCCGGTGCGGTCGCCGATGAGATCGACGATGGGGTTCGTCATCTGCAGGTACCCGCGGTACCTCTCGGGCTTGCCGAACACCGCGATGGTGAGGCCCGGGGAGAGCTGCTTCTCGCGCCAGTTCTGGTTGAAGAACGTGAGCGAGAGCTTCCCCGACTCGTCGCTGCAGCGGATCGTGACCATCTTGCGGCCGGTCTTCGTCTTGAACGAACTGGTCGAGTCGACGCGCACCACCACCATGGTGGGGACGCCCTCCTCCAACTGGGACACCAATGCCTCGCGAGTGCGGTCGACCCACCGGCGCGGGTAGGTCTCGATCAGGTCGAGAACCGAGGAGATGCCGAACGTCTCAAGTGCGTCCTTCTTCTTGTCACCGATGCCCTTCACGACATCGACATCCATCTCCGCCAGCTCGCGCGCGGTGATGGGGCCCTTATTCAACGCCGAAGAGGTACGGGTACAGGGGCTGGCCGCCGCGGTGCACTTCGACCGCGACATCCGGTCGGTTCTCGGAGACCCACGCCAAGATCTGGTCCGTCTGCGCGGCGGTGGCGTCGGACCCCGTGACGATGGTCAGAAGCTCACCCGAGTCGTCGATGATGCTGTCGAGCAACTGCGTGGAGGCCGACACGAGCGTGCCCGCGATGGCGACGATGCCGTCACCGCGCACGATGCCGATCCAGTCGCCGGTGGTCACCGCTCCCGCATCCGTGTTGGTGTCGCGCACGGCCTGGGTGACCTCGCCGGTGGTCATCGCCTCGGCCGCGGCGGTCATGTTGCGCGCGTTGGTCTCCGCGGACACCTCCGGGTCGTACGTGACGAGTGCGGCGAGCGCCTCGGGCATCGACGCGGTGGGCACGACACGGACGTCCTTCGTGGACAGCTCATCGATCTGCTTGGCGACGGGGATGATGTTCTTGTTGTTCGGGAGGATGATGACCTGGCCGGCGTTCATGTGCTCCACGGCAGCGAGAAGTTCGGCCGTGGACGGGTTCAGTGTCTGCCCGCCGGAGACGACTCCGTGCACTCCGAGCTGGCCGAACAGTTCGGCCAGACCGTCACCACTCGCCACGGCGACGACCGCGCACGTGACGGGCGGCAGGACCGATGCCGGGGGCCTGTGCGACGCGGCACCGCCGATTGCTGCCTCACGGGCGGCGTGCTCCTCCGCCACCTCCTCGAACAGGTCGGTGACGCGGATCTGCTTCGGCCGGCCGCCGAGGGCCAGCGGGGCCTCGATCGCGGCACCGATGTCGTTCGTGTGGATGTGGCAGTTGTAGATGCCGTCGCCACCGACGACCACGATGGAATCGCCGATGCGGCCCCACGCCTGCTTGAAGTCATTCGCCCTCGAATCATCCAGGTCGAGGAAGAACATCACCTCGTAACGGAGTTCGCTCACGTCGGTGCTGCCGTCGTCGTGGTGGCGGAGCGCCACGGCCTCGAGTTGGTCCGCGCTCGGGCCCGCGGATTCGTCCGGTTCGGGCATCGGTTCGCCGTCGACGACGTGGATGGCAGAGTCGAGCAGCAGCAGGAATCCCGCCCCGCCGGCGTCGACGACGCCCGCATCCTTCAGGACGGGCAGCATCTCCGGAGTGCGTGCGAGCGCGTCACGCCCGGCATCGCGCGCGGCGCGCAGCATCGCGGACAAGGTGGCGCCGTTCGACACGGCGACCGCGGCGGCATCGGCCGACTCGCGCACGACGGTGAGGATGGTTCCCTCGATCGGCTTCAGGACCGCCTCGTAGGCAGCGGCGGACGCCTTCTTCAGCGACTCCGCGACACGGGAGGCATTGACCTTCGACTCGCGGGCCTCGTTGATGTTGCCGACGAAGCCGCGCAGGATCTGGCTGAGGATGACCCCCGAGTTGCCGCGGGCACCCATGAGCGACCCGTGGCTGATGGCCTTGCAGGTCTCCTCCATCTCGGTACCGGCCCCGTCGAGTTCGGCCACTACGGCATCGAGCGTGCGGGCCATGTTGGTGCCGGTGTCGCCGTCGGGCACGGGGTACACGTTCAGGCGGTTGATCCCCGGGGCATGGGCCCGCATCGCGTCACGGAACGTGACAACGGTGCGACGGATGTCGTCGGCACCCATCTGGTCGATCACTGACACGGGCGAAAGCGTAGTGAAAGGGCGTCCAGTCGGCGGAAACACCCCAAATATGTGGCATCGGGCAGTTGGGGGGCTCCGATTCGGGCTTGTAGTCTTGACCTCTGTGTCTGGAGGCCGTCGCCTCCGCCGAACAAAGGATTTCGAGATGGCTGCAGTTTGCGAAGTGTGTGGCAAGGGCCCGAGCTGGGGCATGTCAGTGTCGCACTCCCACGTCCGTACCAAGCGCCGCTGGAACCCGAACATCCAGAAGGTCCGCGCCATCGTGAAGGGTGCACCGCGCCGCGTCAATGCATGCACCGCATGCATCAAGTCCGGCAAGGTCCAGAAGGCCGCCCGCTAGGGCCGCTCTCATGCAGGGAGTCATCAAGGCGTACGACCCCGCCAACGGCGAGGGCATCGTGATTTCCGACACAGACCTCAGCGAGTACGACCTCGCGTCCAACGCCCTCGAAGGCTCTGTTTTCCGCATGGTGCGGCAGGGTCAGCGCGTTGTTTTCGACCTCGATGCAGCAGGTCGCGCCACCGCTCTCCGGCTGGGGTCGGAAGCGGACATGGGTACCCCGGGCGAATAGCGTGTAGTGCCGGACGGGGTCAACCGTCCGTTCACCCCTTCGTCATGAACATGTGAGGTACGTCATGGCTGCATCAACCACGAATGCACGGTTGCAACAGTGGGTCGCAGAGTGGGCCGAGGTGCTCCAGCCGGATTCGATCTACTGGTGCGACGGCTCCGCCGAGGAGTACGACCGCCTGTGCCAGTCGCTCGTCGACGCCGGCACGTTCACGAAGCTGGACGAGGCGAAGCGCCCGAACAGCTACTGGGCTCACTCCGACCCGGGCGACGTCGCGCGCGTCGAGGACCGCACGTTCATCTGCTCCGCGAACGCCGACGACGCGGGCCCGAACAACAACTGGCGCGAACCGTCGGAGATGCGCGCCGAGATGAAGTCGCTCTATGCCGGCGCCATGAAGGGCCGCACCATGTACGTGGTCCCCTTCAGCATGGGCCCGCTCGGCAGCCCCATCGCCCACATCGGCGTGCAGCTCACCGACTCGGCCTATGTGGCGGTCAGCATGCGCATCATGACCCGCATGGGCCAGGGCGCCCTCGACGTGCTCGGCAACAACGACTGGGTTCCGTGCGTGCACTCCGTCGGCGCTCCCCTTGCACCCGGCCAGAAAGACTCCGCATGGCCGTGCAACCCGGACAACAAGTACATCGTGCACTTCCCCGAGACGCGCGAGATCTGGTCGTTCGGTTCGGGCTACGGCGGCAACGCACTGCTCGGCAAGAAGTGCTTCGCTCTCCGCATCGCATCGGTGATGGCCCGTGACGCCGGCTGGCTTGCCGAGCACATGCTCATCCTGAAGCTGACCAACCCCGAGGGTGCAGTGAAGTACATCGCGGCGGCGTTCCCCTCCGCCTGCGGCAAGACCAACCTCGCCATGCTGCAGCCCACCATTCCCGGCTGGAAGGCCGAGACGATCGGTGACGACATCTGCTGGATGAAGTTCGGTGACGACGGCCGTCTGTACGCCATCAACCCCGAGGCAGGCTTCTTCGGCGTGGCACCGGGCACCGGCTACGACACCAACGCGAACGCCATGGAGACACTGTGGGGCAACTCGCTCTTCACGAACACCGCACTCACGCCCGACGGCGACGTGTGGTGGGAGGGCATGAGCGACGACGCACCGGCGCGCGCCACCGACTGGAAGGGCAACGCCTGGACGCCGGAGAGCGACGGCGTGGCGGCCCACCCGAACGCGCGCTTCACCGCACCTGCTGCACAGTGCCCGTGCATCGCGCCAGAGTGGGAGGACCCGGCGGGCGTTCCGATCTCGGCGATCCTGTTCGGCGGCCGCCGCCGCACCACGGTGCCGCTCGTGACACAGGCATTCGACTGGGAGCACGGCGTGTTCCTCGGCTCCATCATGGCCAGCGAGACGACGGCCGCGCAGCAGGGCGCCGTCGGCAACCTGCGCTTCGACCCCATGGCGATGCTCCCCTTCTGCGGCTACAACATGGCCGACTACTTCGGCCACTGGCTCAGCATCGGCGACAAGACGAAGGCGGACAAGCTTCCCCAGATCTTCTTCGTCAACTGGTTCCGCCGCGACGAGGACGGCCGCTTCCTGTGGCCCGGCTACGGCGAGAACAGCCGCGTGCTGAAGTGGATCTTCGACCGTGTCGACGGCAAGGCGAACGCCACCAAGACCGAGATCGGCTACCTGCCGGCACCGGGCGACATCGACACCAAGGGTCTCGACGTGAACCCCGCCGACATGGATGCAATCCTGTCGGTCGACGCCGACGGTTGGAAGTCCGCCCTGCCGCAGATCAAGGACCACTACGCGCAGTTCGGTGGCAAGCCGCCGGCACGGCTCGGCAAGCAGCTGGAGCAACTGGCCGGCGCACTCAGCTGACCGAACCGAACTCCTCCACGAAGGTGGCCCTGCCGCAAGGCGGGGCCACTTCTGCGTGCGGGGTTGGTCAGCCCTGGCCGACGAGCATCGCGCGGATGCCGAGGCCCATCAGGAACAGGCCACCGAACCCGTAGAGCAGGTACAGCCGCGACTTCAGTTGCGCGCGGTACGAGTAGAGGATGGCCACGGCGATGATTGCCACGAAGCCGTAGAACGCGTGGAACTGCTGCAATGTCAGTTTGTACTTGTTGACAAGGGCGACGCCCAGCGCAACCTGCACGAAAACCGAGAACTCGACGAGCCCCGTGAACCACCACAGGGCGCGACTGCGCAGTTGCGTCAACCGATGAGCGGCGAGTGCCCAGATGCCGGCAAGCGCGTTGCCGATGATGACCACCCACGCCCACGATTCATGGATGTCCTTCAGGAGCAATGCGACCACGGTGAAAGGCTACCGATTACCTGATGAGGGAGTCCGCTTCGCCGCCCGTCTCTACGAGACTGAGCTCGCCGGAGTCGGACACCTCGAACACGGTGATGGAGCAGTTGTCGAGGCTCGCCACGACGACTCGGTCGTCCCCCATTGCCGCACCGATGACGGCGTTGATGGCGATGAAGTGACTGAACACCACGGTGTCCGTGCGCAGGCCAGAGACTGCTTGCGCGATCGTGTCGCGGTACGTGCCGTAGTGCGCGCCCGAGCGGGCGGCGACCTCAGCCCAGGTGCCCACCATCGCCTCGCGCAGCCAGTCCACGCGGTTCTCGAGCGAGTACCCCTCGGGAGACGGGATCTCGCCAACCCGCGGGTCGATGACGGCCTCCACGCCCCATGCAGTGGCAGTGGGGAACGCAGTCTGCTGGCAGCGCAGCAACGGACTGGTGACCACGTCCATGCGGCCCTTCGGCACCAATGTTGTGGCGGCCTCGAGCGCCTGTGACCTGCCGAGGTCGTCGAGGGCCGGGTCGGGATCGACGTTCCATCCGGCGGCGGCGCGACCGTGACGCACCATGTACACGCGCGCCATCAGACGATGAATCCCTCGCGCATCGGTGCGTCGTCGCCGGGGCGGATGAACCACTCCCACCCGAATGCGTCGATGAACGCCTCCTCGGGCATGCTCAGGAAGAAACTCGAGTCCGTGACCTGGCTCGCATGGCACTTCACCGATTCCTTCTTCTGCGCCGCGTACCCGCGGACGTCCACCATCAACGAGATCTCCGACTCGAGCGAACCGAAGGGGTTGCCGTCATCGGCGGGACCGTCGACGTCCCATGCGTCCTCGTCCTTCATCATCCCCGCGTCGCGCGCGGCCTGCATGCGCTGGCGGACACGGTCGCGGTTCATGGTCGCCTCGTAGATCGCGACGCCCGGTCGCAACTCGTGCGCTCGGTGAGCGACCTTGTGCACCATGACGTGGTCCGGATGGCCGTAACCGCCGTGCCAGTCGTAGCCGACGAGGACGTCAGCCTTCTCCTCGTCGAGGACGGCGACGAGCCTGCCCGCCGCCTCGTCAAGGTCGGCGTTCATGAAAGCGCCTGGGTGCGAGTTCTGGTCCCAGCCGGTCATGCCGCTGTCGGCGTACCCGAGCCACACGAGCCGGTGGATGCCGAGCACCGCGCATGACTTCTCCGTCTCGACGCGACGACGGTCGACGAGGGTCTCGCCCGGTGCGATGTCGGCCGGGGTCTCGCCGTGGTCACCGCTCGTGCCGACCACAAGGACCACCCTGTGGCCCTCGGCGACCAACCGGGCGATCGAACCGCCCGTGCTGATGCTCTCGTCGTCGGGGTGCGCGTGCAGGAATACGACGGTTGCCACTACGCCTGCTTCGCCGCGCCGCTCGCGAGCTTGGCATCCACGTCAGTGACGCCCCACTCGCGCAGCACCTCTGCGGTGTGCTGGCCGGGGTGGGCGGACGGGCGGGAGATCTCCGGGGTCGTGCGCGAGAAGCGCGGTGCGGGCGCGGGCTGCGTGTGCCCGTTCACGTTGACGAATGTCCTGCGTTCCACGTTGTGCGGGTGCGCCGCGGCCTCGCCCATGGTGAGCACCGGCGCGAAACACACATCGGTTGCCTCCCGCGTCTTCTGCCTGAAGCAGGCCCTGACCTTCTCCTTGAGTGTCGGCCACTTCGACTGGTCCATCTGGTGCTGGAACTCGGGGTCCGCGCCGAGACCGGAAAGCTCGAGGAGCAACGCGTAGAACTGCGGCTCGATCGAACCGAGCGAGACGTACTTGCCGTCCTTGCATTCGAACACGTCGTAGAAGTGCGCACCGGTGTCGAGCAGGTTCGTTCCGGGCGCGTTCTCGTTGAAGATCCCCATCGACCTGAACGACCAGAACATGGTCATGAGAACGGCCGCGCCGTCGACCATCGCCGTGTCGACCACCTGGCCCTTGCCCGACTTCTGTGCCTCGAGGAGTGCGCACACGACGCCGTAGGCAAGGAACATGCCTCCGCCGCCGAAGTCGCCGACCATGTTCAACGGCGGCACCGGGGCCTCACCGGCACGCGCGAAGTGCGCGAGCGACCCCGACAGCGAGATGTAGTTGATGTCGTGACCGGCGGCCTGGGCGTACATGCCCTCCTGGCCCCATCCGGTCATGCGACCGAAGACGATGCGGGGATTGCGCGCCTGGCACACGTCGGGGCCGACGCCGAGACGTTCCATGACGCCGGGACGGAAGCCCTCGATGATCGCGTCGGCCTTCTCCACCAGTTGCAGGAGCGTCTCGACACCCTCCGGGCTCTTCAGGTCGAGCGCGATGTTCCGCCGTCCGCGCAGCATCAGGTCACCGGCGGGCTTGTCGGGTGCCGGGCCGCGCACCGACTGTGCGCGGTCGACACGGATGACCTCTGCACCCATGTCTGCGAGGAGCATCGCAGCGAACGGGCCGGGCCCGATGCCTGCGATCTCGAGAATCCTGTATCCGGAAAGTGGTCCAGCCATGTCAATGGTCCCTTCGTGGGTGTCGGTTACTTGTGGGCGCGCCGCGCATGGCCGCCGATTGCCTCGCGGTAGACGGGCCAGAGAGGCATGGGCATGTCGTGGCCCATGTCGTTCAGCTTCAGAAGCACCGCACCGGGAATGAGCTCGGCAGTGCGCTCGCCGCCGCTCGGGGTCAACAACGTGTCGTCGCGACCGTGGATGACGAGCGTCGGGACGTCGAGCTTCTTCAGTGCCTCGGTGCGGTCGCCGGATGCGTAGATCGCGGCGAGCTGACGGTGGGCGCCCTCGGGGTAGAAACTGCGGTCGTACTCACGGGCGGCGCGGGCCTTCGCCTCGTCCAGGTCGAAGTGCTTCTTCGATCCCCACACGGCCCAGTTGGCCGCGCTCTCGATGTAGGCGGCGCGATCCGGTGCGGGTGGCGCGAGGAGCGTGGCGAGCGCCTCGTCAGTGGGCGTCCCGTACGCGAGATCGCCGACGGTCGACATGATCGAGGTGAGACTGAGCGTGCGGTGCGGGTGCTCGATCGCGAAGGTCTGCGCGATCATGCCGCCCATCGACGCGCCGATGATGTGGGCCTTCTCGATGTTCAGCGTGTCGAGCACGCCCGCTGCGTCCGCCGCCATGTCACTGAGCAGGTACGGGACCGGCGGAGGGGTCTCGCCCATCATCACGGCGGCGGTGACCTTGTCGGTCTCGGCCATGACCCCGTCGAACTTCGTGGAGAGCCCGCAGTCGCGGTTGTCGAACCGGACCACGTGGAAGCCGTCGTCGACGAACATCTTCATGAAGTCCTCGTGCCATGCGGTCATCTGGGCGGTGAAACCCATGATCCAGAGGAGCGTCGGGTGGGCGGGGTTGCCCATCGACTCGAACTCGATGGTCACCCCTGATGGCAAGGTCGTCTGCGGCATTCCTTCAGTCTCCCAAATCCGGGCCCCGGGACCCGCAGGCGGAGAACGTCAGCCGAGCAATCTGCGCTTCTGTTGCTCGAATTCCTCGTCCGTCAGGGCCCCGCGGTCGCGAAGTCCCTCGAGCCGTTCCAGTTGGTCAGCGATGTCCCCGTGCGACGGCGCCGGCCGGAAGTTGCCGGTTGCCCGGCTGTTCATGGCCTTGTGGATCGTGTTCTGCACGAACTCTGGGCGCGGGACGTGCGTGATTCTCGTGGTGCCGGCGTTGACCTCCGCCTTCGTCTTGCTGTCCTTGTCGTTGTCCTTGTCCTTGTCCTGTCGGTGGACGATGACGGTGGCCGATTCGCCGCTGTCGATCTCGAGGTCGCCCATGCCCAGGAGACGCTGGAAAATGGACTGGCGGAAGTTGACGTTGTTGACCTTGTCGAGGGGAATCTCGATCCCGTGCCGGCTGAGCGTGCCCGCACGAGAGATGACGCGGTAGTTGGTGACGACGAAACTCGTTGTCCGCCACTTGATGATCTCCACGATCAACCACCCTCCGGAGACGAGGATGCCCGCGAGGGCGGTGTAGCCGAGGAGCATCAACGGGATTCCGTCGAACCTGCCGAGAATCCAGAGCCCAAGGATGCCCACAACCACTGTGGACACTGCCTGTGGACCGTAGAACCACCAGTGCGGGTGCATGTCGAGGATGATGTTCTCGTTGTCATTCAGGAGTTTGCGCGGGAACGGCATGGTGCCGACTGTAGCCACCGCCTAGTTTCGTGCCGTGCGCTTCGACCTCTCCGACAGATCCCCCGCCACGGTGGACGAGATTCTCCAGGGGCTCGATGATGACCAACGAAACGCCATCACGGCACCGCCCGGCGTCGTGGTCGTGCGCGCCGGGGCCGGCTCGGGCAAGACGACGGTGCTCACACGTCGCATCGCGTGGCGGGTCGCCACCGAGTCAGCATCGCCGGACCACGTGCTGGCGATCACGTTCACGAGACAGGCCGCCACGGAGATGCGCACCCGTCTCCGTCGGTTCGGCATCGACGGCAACCCCCAGATCCACACGTTCCACGCGCTCGGGCTCCGGCTCCTGACACAACGAGCCGCGGACACGAACAAGCCGAAGCCTCTCGTGGTGACGAACCGGATGGCGGTGCTCTCGGGTGCCCTCGGTGCGGACGCGAAGCAGTCGAGCCTGATGGGGATCGCGAATGCCATCGACCACGCAACGGTACGGATGCTGTCGGGCCGCGGTCTCGATGACGCTCTCTCGGCGTCGGGCCTCCACCGGGAGGTCACACGCGAGCAGTTCGAGAGGATCCTCTCCCGCTACGAGGAGACGAAGCGCAAGCGCGGCGTCGTCGACACGAACGACCTCATCGCCCACGTCGTGCGCGAGGCGCAACGCGACCCGCGGTTCGTCCAGTCGATGCGTCACCAGTTCCGCCACATCTCGGTCGACGAGGCACAGGACATGAACCCGCTCCAGTACGAGTTCCTGCGCCTGCTGGTCGCCGACCCACCGGACGTCTTCGTCGTCGGTGACCCGAACCAGGCGATCTACGGGTTCAACGGCGCCGACAACCGCTTGTTCGACGAACTCCCGGGGCTCGGCACCGGTGCCCGCGTGGTGACGCTTCCGTCCAACTACAGGTGCACCCCGCAGGTCGTCGAGACCGCGTCGCGGTTCCTGCGCAACGGTGGCCAGCAGATCGAGGCCCAGTCACGTCGGCCGAACGGCCGCGCGGTGTCGTTCATCGGGTGCGAGAACGAGTTCGCGGAGCGAAACGTCATCGCGAAGGAGCTCCGGCGGATGCACGACACGTGCGGCACATGGAATCTTCTCGCCGTCCTCGTGCGCGTCAACGCACTCGCCGACGACGTCAGCGAGTTCCTCGGCTCCCAGGGCATTCCTGTGCGTTCCGGCCGACGCGGGCCGGAATGGTCGGCAGCCATCGCCCAGGCGACGTCACTCACCTCTCGGGAGACACTCGGCATCTGGTCGAGCGACGTGCTGGATTCGGGTGACTACGACCCGTCGAACCCCGAGTACGAGATCGCGTTGCGGGTGCGCGAGTTCCTCGATGACAACCGCAGCGGATCCGTGGACGGTCGGGCCTTCGGCTCGTGGATGACCACGACCGTCGACCGCACAGAGGTGGAGGGTGTCGAGGTCATGACGTTCCACGCCGCAAAGGGCCGGGAGTGGTTCGGTGTCGTGGTCGCGGCGGCCGAGACTGGCTACCTGCCGCACTCCTCTGCAAGGACTGCCGTGCAGAAAGCCGAGGAGGCGCGGCTCGGGTATGTCGCACTCACCCGCGCCGCCGACGACCTCGTCGTCACATGGGCGAAGCACCGGCGCAAGAGGAACAGGACCCGATCACCGTTGCTGCCCGTGGACGCCACCGTCGTCACGTCGCAACGCGGACCCACGCCGGACGTCAAGCGGATCTCCGGACGGGCACCGAAGAACGACGCGCTGACGGTTGCACTGCGCGAGTGGCGGGAGGACACGGCCCGTCGTTCCCGTCTCTCGGCGAACGGCATTCTCACCGACCGACACATCAGGGAGATCGTCGCAGCGCCGCCGCGCACGGTCGCCGAGCTCGCCGATGTGATCGACATGGCGTTTGCGACGCGCCACGGCGAGTCGTTGCTCGCCGTGATCGCATCCGTCAGCCCTGGGTGAGGTCGCGCCCCTTGCGCAGGCGGTCCATGTGCTCGATGGGCATGGAGATGAAGAGGACGTCAGCCTCGCAGCACAGCGTGTCGCCGTGATGAAGCGTGCCGTGCGTGAAGATCTTGCGTCCCTCGATCTTCTCGATCCAGCCCTTCGCCCTCAGTTCCACGTACAGCGGGCTCGGCGCTCGGTAGGACACGGTCAGGCGACCGGTCATTCCGGGCCGCCCGGACAGTGACTGGGCCTGGCCGAGAACCTCGTCGAAGATGGCCGCCAGGTAGCCGCCGTGCACGTGACCGGGCGGACCCTCGTAGGGCTCGCCGAACGTGACCGAGCCGTGGACGCTCCCCCATTCACCGTCATCCGGGTCGTGGGCGATGCGCATCGGCGGCGCGAGCGGGTTCATCAAACCCATGAACGGGCTGCGGTCCATGAAGTTCGACGTGAACGCCCCCACATCGGAGCCGGTGGCGCGCTTGACGGACTCGACCGCGGACCTGACGGCGTCGATCGCAGTCCGCATGTCCTCCTCGCTCGCCGTCGAGACGAACGACTCGCGGATCAGCTCACGCGTGAGGTCGGTGAGCTCGATCCTGGCGTTGTCGGCTTCCGTCAACGGGACCGTCCGCTCGTGGAACGACGGGAAGGTGAACGATTCCTTCTCGGTCATTTCGCCCCGAACTCCAGGAGGACAGGTGCATGGTCGCTCGGCTTCTCGCCCTTGCGGGCATTTCGGTCGATGGACGTCGACGTGGAACGGCCGACAACCGACTTGGTCGCAAGGATCAGGTCGATGCGCATCCCGTGGCCCTTGTGGAAGTCGCCGCCGCGGTAGTCCCACCAGCTGAAGACCCCGGCGTCCTGGTTGAAGTGGCGGAAAGTGTCCTCCATCCCGAAAGCGCAGACATCCGCGAGGACGTCGCGCTCCGGCTGGCTGACGTGCGTGGCGCCGGCGAACTTCGACACGTCCCACACGTCCCGGTCCTCCGGCGCGATGTTGAAGTCGCCCATGACCACGACGTCGTCGGAGGGCTTCACGTCGGCATCGAGGTGCTGGCGCAGCCGCGACATCCACGACAGCTTGTACCGGTAGTGGTCGTGGTCCAGTTCGCGGCCGTTCGGCACGTACACCGACGAGATGCGCACACCAGCGCACGTGGCCGTGATGATCCGGGCCTCGGTGTCGGGTTCCACACCGGCGGCGAAGTTCGGCAGGACGTTCTCGAGACCCACCTTCGACACGATGGCGACACCGTTCCACTGGCCCTGTCCGAAGTGGGCGCTCTCGTACCCGAGCGCGGCGATCTCGGCCGTGGGGAACTTGTCGTTCGCCAGCTTCGTCTCCTGCATGCAGAGCACGTCGGGCTGCACACGCGAGAGCCACTCCTCCACCCGCGGCATGCGGGCCTTCAGTGAGTTGACGTTCCAGGTGGCGATCAGCACGATGCGACCGTACTCAATGTGCCGTCGACCGCGGAAGACGGACGGTGGTCACGCCTTCTTCGCCGCCGCCTTCTTCGCGGGCGCAGCCTTCTTGACGGGGGCAGCCTTCTTCGCCGGTGCGGCCTTCTTCACGGGCGTCGCCTTCTTCACGGGCGCCGCCTTCCTTGCGGGAGCGGCCTTCTTCACGGGGGCATCCTTCTTGGGTGACGCCGCCTTCTTCGCAGGTGCGGCCTTCTTTGCCGGAGTTGCCTTCTTCGTTGTTGCCTTCTTCGCCGCGGCAGCGGGCTTCTTCACCTCGACGACACCAGGCACGGCGAGATCGATACTGCGCCGCGACGGTGTGTACGCGACGATGACGAGCGACACCTTGTCGCCGATCTTGAACATCTCGCGCGCGCTCCGCGGTGGCGGTGACGCGAGGTTGCGCAGTGGCACGTATCCGCTGATGTCGCCGATGGTCACCGTCATGCCGTTCGCGTTGTAGACCGTGACCTCGGCGGTGACCGATGCACCCACCGGGTGCTTCTCCACGAACGAGAGATACGGCATGACCTCGTTGACCATCTTCTCGCGCGCTCCCGGCGGAGGGGTCTTCGGCACGGGCATGGGCTTTGCAGCCTCGGGACTGGACGTGCGTTCCTTGGCGACGACCTTGCCGGTGCGGATGGCCTTGCGGCTCGTCTCGCCGCGGGCAGGCACGCGCTCGACGAACACCCAACCCACGTGCGGCACCGGCTTGCCGCCGATGAGCCGTCCCTCGTCGAACAGCCACTTGTACTTGCCGTGGAACTCCTGGAAGCTGTCGTTCGAGAGAATCGTGGCCTTCGCCTTCTCGGCGATTGCCAGGATGAAGGCGTCGCCGCGGCCGATGGCTCCGGCGGGCGGAGCCACCAACTCGTTGTGCTCGATGGCCTTGTTGAACTCGGCCACCTCCTTCTTCGCGATGCGGTGGCCGAAGGTGGCGTCCACGACCACCGTGATCTTCGCGCTGGGGTATTCCTTCATGAACGCCGACACGGCGTCACTCAGCTGGGCAAGGCTGGGGGCGCTGCGGCCCTCGGTCGCGATGTTCGACCCGTCGACGATGATGTGCTTGGTCACCAGACAAGTCAACCACCCCGACCCCTCGTTGGGCGGGACGGGTCGCCTAGCCTCGGAACCGTGCCAGAACAGCCCATCCGCGCCGTCCTGTGGGACTTCGGGGGCGTCATCCTGTCGAGCCCGTTCGAGGCCTTCAACCGTTACGAGGCCTCCCGGGGCCTGCCTGCCGACCTCATCCGCCGCGTCAACGCGACGAACCCGGACTCGAACGCGTGGGCACTGCTCGAGCGCAGCGACATCACGCCCGCCGAGTTCGACGCCCTGTTTGCCACCGAGAGCGAGGCACTCGGCCACCGGGTGCCCGGGGCAGACGTGCTGGCGCTCCTCGCGGGTGAGGTGCGGCCCGCGATGGTCCGCGCGCTCGACACAGTGATCGCGAACGGGTTCCTCACGGCGTGCCTCACGAACAACGTCGTCAGCACGGCGGAGCCGGAGAACGAACGGCAGGCCGAGGTCCGCGGCATCATGGACCGGTTCCACCACGTGGTGGAGAGCAGCAAGGTGGGCTGCCGCAAGCCCGAACCACGCTTCTACGAGATCGCGTGCGAGCTGCTCGGCGTGTCTCCCGGGGAGTGCGTGTTCCTCGACGACCTCGGCATCAACCTGAAGCCGGCGGCCGCGATGGGCATGCGCACCATCAAGGTGGGCGACCCGTCACGGGCCCTCTCCGAACTGTCGGCCCACGTGGGGCTCTCGTTCGATTGAGTGTTGCAGCGTTCCCGGTCAGAAACCGGCGAACGTCTCGTCCATGAGGTCGGCGAGTTCCTGGTCGGAGATCGCCTTCGAGCCGGTTGCCGGGCTGCCCGACTCCACGCGCGCGACGTGGCGCAGGTCGTACCCACGCTCCTTCAGGCGCCAGATGCGGTGCTCGACGAAGTGCCACGGACCCATGTTCTCGGGCTCTTCCTGCAGCCACACCACTTCCTTGGCGTTCGGGTACTGGCCGATCATGGCGTTGATCTGGTCGAGCGGGAACGGGTAGAGCTGCTCGACACGGATCACCGCGACCGGTGCATTGCGCTTGTCGCGCTCCGACATGGCATCCCAGGCGACCTTGCCGCTGCAGAGCACGACGCGCTGCACGCGCGACTTGTCCCCGACACGCGGGTCGTCCAGGACCTCCTGGAACGAACCGTCGAGCACGTCCTCGATGCGCGAACGGCTCTCCTTCATGCGCAGTGGAGCCTTCGGCGTGAAGATCACGAGCGGCTTGCGGATGTCGCGGTGCAACTGGCGGCGCAGCACGTGGAAGAACTGCGCTGCCGTGGTTGCGTTGACGACCTGGATGTTGTCCTCGGCGCACAGCTGCAGGAAGCGCTCGATGCGCGCGCTGGAGTGCTCGGGACCCTGGCCCTCGTACCCGTGCGGCAACAACATGACGAGACCGTTCTGCTGCTTCCACTTGTCCTCGGCGGCCACGATGTACTGGTCGATGACGATCTGCGCGCCGTTCACGAAGTCACCGAACTGGCCCTCCCACAGCACCAGCGCGTCGCGGTTGGCGTGTGCGTACCCGTACTCGAAGGCGAGCGCGGCGTACTCGGACAGCAATGAGTCGTAGACCCAGAAGCGACCGGTGGCGCCGGGCAGCTCCGCGAGCGGGACCCACTTCTGCTCGGTCTCGTAATCCACGAGGGCGGCATGGCGGTGGGCGAACGTGCCGCGACGGGCATCCTCGCCGGCGAGACGCACGTCGTAGCCCTCGAGCAGGAGCGACCCGTACGCGAGTGCCTCGCCGATGGCCCACTCGAAGTCACCGTCGGTCTCGAGCTGCTTCACTCGCGCCTCGAACTGGCGCACCAGCTTTGGATGCGGCACGAAGCCCTCGGGGTAGTCAGTGAGCTTCCTGAAGATGGTGTCGAACATCTCACGGCTGATGCCGGTGGGGACGTGCGGCAGCACGCCGGCGGGTGCTGGGGGCTTGGCTGCCTTGCGCTTCTCCGGTGCGTTCGAGCGCGCATCATCGAGCGCGACCTGCAGCTTGTTCTGGTAGTCCTGAAGTGCCTGCTCGGCGACGTCGAGACTGATGTCGCCGCGCTTCACCAGGCTCTCCACGTAGATCTTGCGGACGGGACGCTTCTCGGCGATCGCCTTGTACATGAGCGGCTGCGTGTAGCTGGGGTCGTCACCCTCGTTGTGGCCGTGCAGTCGGTAGCAGATCATGTCGATGACGACGTCCTTGTGGAACCGCTGGCGGTACTCGAAGGCAAGCCGCGCCACGCGCACGCATGCCTCCGGGTCGTCCCCGTTCACGTGGAAGATCGGCGCCTGCACGGTCTTCGCGACATCCGACGCGTACAGCGAGCTGCGCGAGTCCGCCGGCGACGTGGTGTAACCGATCTGGTTGTTCACGATGAGGTGGATGGTGCCGCCGACCGCATAGCCCTCGATGCCGCTCATGGCGAGGCCCTCGGCCACGATGCCCTGGCCGGCGAACGCAGAGTCACCGTGCATGAGGATGGGGAGAACATCGAACGGCTCGGCCTCGGGGCGGTCCTCGATGGCACGCGCCATCCCGAGCACCACTCCGTTGACGGTCTCGAGGTGGCTGGGGTTTGCGGCCAGTTCCATCTCGATGGTCTTGCCCGACGGCGCGACGTGCGTGCCGTGCGCGCCGAGGTGGTACTTCACGTCGCCACTGCCCTGCACGGAGTCCGGGCTGATGTGTCCCTCGAACTCCTTGAACACCTGGTTGTAGCTCTTGCCGAGGATGTTCGTGAGCACGTTCAGGCGACCGCGGTGCGGCATGCCGAAGATGACCTCGTGCAGACCCTGGTCTGCTGCGGCCGACACGATCTCGTCGATCAACGGGATCATTGACTCGGCGCCCTCGAGACCGAAACGCTTCGTGCCGACGTACTTGGTGGCGAGGAACTTCTCGAAGGCCTCCGCCGCGTTCAGGCGCTCCAGGATGCGCAGCTTCTGGTCGAGCGTGGGGGTGAAGGTGACGCCCTCGACGTGTGACTGGATCCAGCGCTGCTCGTCGGTGTTCTGGATGTGCATGTACTCGATGCCGACCGTCCGGCAGTACGCATCGCGCAGCACCTCGAGCAGGTCGTCGAGCTTCATCTTCGTGCTGCCGGCGACACCGCCCGTGAGGAACTCGCGCTCGAGGTCCCAGATGGTGATGCCGTACGTGGCGGGGTCGAGTTCCTTCGGCAGTTCCGGTGCGTTCCAGCGCAACGGGTCGATGTCGGCAAGAAGATGACCACGGACGCGGTGCACGCGCACGAGCGTGGCAACCTGCATCTGCTTGTCCATCAGCGACTCTTCGCGGTTCAGCGGGCTCGCATCCGTCGACCACTTGACGGCGATGTAGGGGATGTCGAGCGACCGGAACGCGTCGTCGTAGAAGCCGTGCTCCCCGAGGAGCAGTTCGTGGACGCGCTTCAGGAAGAGACCGCTCTCGGCCCCCTGGATGATGCGGTGGTCGTACGTGCTGGTGACGGTGACGACCTTCGAGATGCCGAGCGTGTTGAGGTTCGCCTCGTCGGTGCCCTGGAACTCGGCCGGGTAGTCGATGCTGCCGACCCCGACGATGACGCCCTGGCCGGGCATCAGGCGCGGCACGGACTGGACGGTGCCGATGGTCCCGGGGTTCGTGATGCTCACGTTGGCACCCTGGAAATCCGCGATGGTCAGCTTGTTGGACTTCACCTTGCGGATGAGGTCGTCGTAGGCCACCAGGAACTGGCCGAAGGACAGCGTGTCCGCGTCGCGCAGGACGGGCACCACCAGGTTGCGGGTGCCGTCGCCCTTGTCGACGTCGACGGCGAGACCCACGTTGACGTGCGGGTTGCGCACGATCTGCGGCTTGCCGTCCGCATCGACCGTGTAGGAGTTCTTCATGGCCGGCACGGACTCGCTGATCGCCTTCACGATGGCGTAGGCGATGATGTGCGTGAACGAGACCTTCGACAGACCGTGGCGCACGCGGTAGTCGTTGATGACCTTGCGGTTCACCTCGAGGAGACGGGCCGGGACGTTGCGGAAACTGGTAGCGGTGGGAACGGTGAGACTGCGCTCCATGTTCGACACGATCGCTGCGCCTGCGCCACGGATCGGTTCGGGTTTCACGTCGGACGCAACGGGAGCGGGTGCCGGGGCTGACGGCGCAGCGGGTGCGGCCGGGGCACCAGCAGCAGGTGCAGCGGGGGCCCCAGCAACGGGAGCGGCTCCTGGCGCAGCGGGCGCACCAGCCACGGGGGCCGCAGTTTGAACGGGTTTGTTTTGCAAATACCAACCGCCAACGGCGGCGACAGCTAAGGCGACAAGGGTAAAAGCGGTTTTGGTGTTTTTGGAGGACATGGGGCGGCTGTTGGTGTACTGAACTGAAACATTATCAGCTTGTTTGCACCATGCGCACCCCTTCATTGGCTAAGGCATCGGCGCGTTCATTTCCGGGGTCACCCGAATGGCCTTTGACCCAATGCCAA
>JBEGJV010000039.1:0-17764 GCA_041184385.1 Actinomycetota bacterium | reverse complement strand
ATAATCTCTTCAGATAATTCTTCTTCCTCAGTTTCCTCGGTTTCCTCAATTTCCTCAAGCTCTTCTTCTTCTAGATATTCTTCCTCTTCTTCAATTAACTCTTCAATCAGCTCTAAGGCATCAGAGGCATTTTGGAAAAATTCTAATTCAACATCGCTTGCTTCGTGTATTTCTTTAATTTGATTATCGTTTTCGATAATCACACCCTGAAGCGCATCGAGCGCCACCTTTAAACAATTATCAAGATCAAGAATTACTTTGCTGGCCCAGCAATGCCGCATGCCGACAGCCGGGAACCGGCCTTGCGCAGCGACGACAGCAACCACACGACCACGACCGTGGCGACGACGCCGATGAGCGGGCCGAGCCCGGTGGCTTTCGAGAACGCCATCCCGCTGTTGAACCCCAGGGCAAACCGAAGGGTCCACACCACGTCCACCGTGTGGCCGTCGGAGAGGGCGTTGACGGCCCAGTGCTTCGTCAATTGGTCGAGCACGACAACGGCCGCGGCGAGCGACAGCAGCAACCGGCGCGACATGTCGGTGTTGACCGCGTGATCAGCGACGACCGAAGCCGCCGGCGAGCTCGGTCACCAGTTGCGTGGCTTCCGGCATCGCACGCAGGCGCTCCTTGGGGATCGGCAGGCCCGAGATCTCGGAGTAGCCGTACTCGCCCTTCTTCATGCGCTCGAGAGCCGCGTCGATGTCCTCGATGGACTGGCGAGCCGACGCGGACAGGACGAGGTCCTGCTCGCGCTCGACGACGAGCGTGTCGCCCTCGCCGCCCTCCTCGTCGAACTGGACGTCGCCCATCTCTGCGTCCTCGATCAGTGCGTTCGCCTCGTTCTCGAGTCGCGTTGCCTGGCCACTGAGCTGGGCACGCTTCGCTATGAGGGCGTCGCGGAGCTCGAAGAGGAACTTCAGGTCGAACTCCTTTGTCGACGTGATGCCGTCCTGTGACGGTCCCTTGATGATCGGTGGCTTCGGCGGCGGCAGTTTCGCGGCGGCCCGCTTTGCGGCCTCGGCTGCGGCTTTTGCCTCGGCGGCAGCCTTTTCCTTGGCAGCCTTGGCCTCGGCGGCAGCCTTCTCCCGTGCCGCCTTCTCGGCCGCCTTCTGCTCTTCCCTCAGCTTGCGGGCCTTCTCGCGTTCGATCGCCTCGAGCTTCTTCTTCTTCTCGCGCTCGGCAGCGATTCGCTTCTTCTCGCGCTCCTTCTCTGCTGCGGCTTTCTTAGCGGCAGCCTTCTTTGCGGCGGCTACCTTCTTCTTCAGGGCCTCGGCGGCGGCCTTTGCCTTCTTCGCAGCAGCCTTCTCCGCGGCAATCTTCTTCTGGGCGGCAGCCTTCGCGGCGGCCTCCTTCTTGCGCAGCGCCTCGGCCTTCTTCCTGGCGGCGATCTCGCGTTGCTTGGCCTTCTTTGCTGCCGCGGCCTGGGCCGGGGTCAGCTTCTTGGTCACCGACTTCTTCGCCGACGCCTTTTTCACGGCCTTCTTCGCAACCGTCTTCTTCGCGGCGGGCTTCTTCTTCGCAATGGCCTTCTTTGCCGGCTTCTTGGGAGCAGCCTTCTTTGTTGCCTTCTTCACGGACTTCTTCGCCGACGCCTTTTTCACGGCCTTCTTCGCAACCGTCTTCTTCGCGGCGGGCTTCTTCTTCGCAACGGCCTTCTTTGCCGGCTTCTTTGCTGCCTTCTTCGGTGCGGGCTTCTTCGTGACCTTCTTGGCGGGGGTCTTCTTCTTTGCGGCCATCTCGGTACTTCCTTGGTCTGATCTGTGTTGCGCGGAGAGGATAGGGGTGGGGTGGGCAGCGACTCAACGTACAGCAGTCACACTGACGTGGACGTGAGCCCCTTCGATTTCGACACTGCGGTCCGCCGAATCATCCCACGTGACCTGCACGGCAAGGGTTTCCTCGCTCACCATAGGAATGTGCGGTTCCACCTGGGTGCGCACGGACGAATCCGCCCCGAGGGTCAGGACGATGCGGTCAGAGACGTCGAGACCGGCATCGCGACGGGCCTGCTGGACGGCGCGGATGAGGTCGCGTGCCATGCCCTCGGCCTCGAGCTCCGGCGTCACGTTCACGTCGAGCAGAACGACCCCGACTCCGCCCGGGAGCGTCGCACTGGCGGTGTCGGCGGATGTGACCAACTTGAGGGTGAACTCACCGGGCTGCAGGGTCGCCCCTGCCACTTCGATGACGTCTCCCGATTGCGTCCACTCACCGGCCTTCACGGCCTTGATGATCTGTTGCGTGCGCCCACCGAGACGCGGGCCGAGGACGGCCGGCACCACCTGCAGCTCGTGCGAGGCAACTGCGGCGACATCTGCCGTGAGCACGACGTTCCTCACGTTCACCTCGTCACGCAGGATGTCAGCGAAGCGCTCCAGGTCCGACGCGGTCGGTGCGGCAACCGTCAACGAGCTGAGCGGCAGGCGCACGCGGCGCGAGTGCGCCTTGCGCACGGAAAGAGCAGAGGAGCAGACATCGCGCGCGAGGTCCATGGCGTTCACGAGCGCGTCGTCCTTCGGGAGACCGGAGACATCCGGCCAGTCGGCCAGATGCACGCTGTCTGCACCGTCACCGTTCAGACCACGGTGCACCTCGTCGGCAACCAGGGGCAACAGGGGCGCCGCCGCCTTCACGAGCACGTCGAGAACCGTGTGCAGTGTGTCGATGGCATCCTGGTCACCCGCCCAGAACCTGTCGCGGCTGCGGCGGATGTACCAGTTCGTCAGCACGTCTAGGAAGGACCGGAGCGTCTGGCTGGCCCCGAACAGGTCATAGGCATCAAGGGACGACGTGGTCGACTCCACGGTTGCCCGCAGTTTCGCCAGCACGTACGTGTCGAGCACGTTCGTGGTGTCGGTGCGGACGCGTCCCGACGTTCCCGCGGCGTTCGCGTAGAGCGAGAGGAAGTACCAGGAGTTCCACACCGGCAGGAGCACCTGGCGGACCGTGTCGCGGATGCCCTGCTCGGTCACCGAGAAGTCACCGCCGCGCAGGATCGGCGACGACATGAGGTACCAGCGCATCGCATCGGCGCCGTACGTGTCGAACACCTTCATGGGGTCGGGGTAGTTGCGCAGGCTCTTCGACATCTTGGCGCCGTCGTCGCCGAGGACGATTCCGTGGCTGACACAGGACGAGAAGGCGGGACGGTCGAACAGCGCGGTCGCGAGCACGTGGAGCGTGTAGAACCAACCGCGCGTCTGGCCGATGTACTCCACGATGAAGTCGCCGGGGTAATGGCTCTCGAACCACTCGCGGTTCTCGAACGGGTAGTGCACCTGGGCAAAGGGCATCGAGCCACTCTCGAACCAGCAGTCGAGCACCTCGGGCACGCGGCGCATCATCGACTTCCCGGTGGGATCATCGGGATTCGGCCGCACGAGTTCGTCCACGAACGGTCGGTGAAGGTCGACGACATCCACGCCGAAGTCACGGGAGATCTCCTCGTAGCTCCCGTACACGTCGATGCGCGGGTGGTCGGGGTTGTCGCTCCTCCACACGGGGATGGGCGATCCCCAGAACCTGTTGCGGCTGATCGCCCAGTCACGGGCGTTGCCGATCCACTTGCCGAAGCTGCCTTCCTTCAGGTGATCGGGCACCCAGGTGATCTGGTCGTTCAGCTCCACCATGCGGTCGCGGAATGCGGTGACCTTCACGAACCACGACGAGACGGCGCGGTACACCAACGGCTCGGCGCACCGCCAGCAGTGCGGGTAGCTGTGGTTGTACGAGTCGTGACGCACGACGACGCCCGCATCCTTCAGCGTCTTGATGACATCCGGGTTGGCGTCGAATACGTGACGACCCGCCCACGGGGTGATCTCCGCGGTGTACTGGCCGTGCTCGTCCATCGGGCAGATCGTGGGGATGCCTGCCGCATTGCAGGCGTTCTGGTCGTCCTCGCCGAAGCCCGGCGCCATGTGCACCACGCCCGTGCCGTCCTCCGTGGTGACGAACTCGGCACCCAGCACGCGGAACGCGTTCGGTGTGTCGGCGAGGAACGGGAACATCGGGGTGTACGAACGCCCGACAAGGTCGCTTCCCTTCACGGTGCCGATCCTCTCGGCGCCGTCGAGTTCCTTCTCGTACGAACCGACGCGAGCTTCGGCCATCACGTACGTGTGGCCGTCGGGGTGGCGCATCAACGCGTACTCCACGTCCGGGCCTACCGCCAGCGCGAGGTTCGACGGCAGCGTCCAGGGCGTGGTCGTCCAGGCCATGATGCGTTCGCCGGTCTCGAGCGTGAACCACACCGTGAGCGCCGGGTCCTGGCGGTCGCGGTACACGTCATCCATGCGGGTCTCGGTGTTCGAGAGGGGCGTTTCGCAACGCCAGCAGTACGCCAGCACGCGGAAGCCCTCGTACACGAGCCCCTTGTCCCAGAGAGTCTTGAACGCCCACATGACACTCTCCATGTAGGACGGATCGAGGGTCTTGTAGTCGTTGTCGAAGTCCACCCAACGGGCCTGCCGCGTGACGTAACGACGCCACTCGTCCGTGTACCGGAGCACGCTCGTGCGGCAGGCCTCGTTGAACTTGTCGATGCCGAATGCGGTGATCTCCGGGTGGCCCGAGATGCCGAGTTCCTTCTCCGCCTCCACCTCTGCGGGCAGACCGTGGCAGTCCCATCCGAAACGGCGTTCGACGCGCTTGCCGCGCATCGTCTGGAAGCGCGGGACCACGTCCTTCACGAAACCCGTCAACAAGTGGCCGTAGTGCGGCAGACCGTTGGCGAATGGGGGCCCGTCGTAGAACACGAACTCGTTGTCGCCGTTGGCCCCGGCTGGGCGCTGGGCCACACTGCGCTCGAATGTGCCGTCAGCAGCCCAGCGTGCGAGGACGGCCTCCTCTAGGGCCGGGAAATTCGGCTGGGGGTCAACCTGGGGGTACGGCACGCGACAAGGCTAGGGGCTGTCGGGTGCTCAGCACCCGAGAAGGGGCGCCAGCACGAACTGCAGCGCCAGCAACACCACGAGCGGTGTGAAATCCAGGGGCCCTGTGGCCGGCATGACACGACGGATGGGCGCGAACACCGGTTCCGTGATGCGGTACAGGAACGACACGACCGGGGCGAATGGACTGGACGGCGAGATCGGGAAGAACGTCGAGATGGCACGCAGCACGATGACGAACTCATACCCGTTGATGATCGGGCAGACAATTTCCTTCATGGACTGCGTCAGTAACGAGCGTCGGACGAGCCGCCCGGCTTCAGCAGGAAGACACCGGTGCCGACCTTCTCCATGGTGCCACCGAGCGCGTAGCACAGGCCGCTCGCGAAGTCGATGATGCGACGCGACATGCCGGGGTCGATGTCCTCGAGGTTCACGATGACGGGTACTCCCTCGCGGAAGCAGTCGCCGATCTCCTGTGCCTGGTTGAAGTTGCTGGGACGGACCGTGACGGTCTCGCCGCCCGCGGCGACCGGTCGCACTGTCGGTGTAGAACGGGCGGTGCCGATGGGGCGCACCTGCAGACCGGAGTCATCGGGACGCCGCGAGGCACCGGTGTCATCGACACGCGGTCGCGGGGCCGGCCGACTGATCTCGGACGAGTACTCCGGTTCGATTGACGGCACCGAGCGGGGGCCACGCGTCGGACGTTCGTACTCCATCGACATGTCGTAATCGTCGTACGCGTCTTCCCCACTGAGGCCGAGGTAATCCATGGCACGGCGGAAAAACGACATGCCCAGAGGGTAATGCAGCCACGGCCCACGATGTGGGACATCCGTCGTCAGTTGGTGCGGGCCCCGAAGATGGCGCTGCCGATCCGCACCATGGTGGAGCCGCACGCGACAGCCGTCTCGAAGTCGTCCGACATTCCCATGGAACAGACCTCCAGGCCCGACTCGTCGCACAGGCGTCGCAGGAGCCCGAACGCCTTCTGCTGCTCGGCGATGCTCCCCCCGGTGGGCCCGATGGTCATCAATCCCCTCACCGTCACGCCCGCCGATTCGGCCCGGGACCGTAGTGCATCGATCTCCCCGGGCAGGCAACCGGACTTCGAGGACTCACCGGTGGTGTTGACCTGCAGCAGGATGTCGGCGCAGCCACCGTGCGCGGCCCGTTTGCCGATCTCGTCGATCACGCTCGACCTGTCGACCGCACCCCAGAGACTCACCACACGGTCGATCCTGCGCACCTTGTTCGACTGGACCGCGCCGATCATGTGCAACGGCCCCGGCGGTTCCCCGCCGTTGAGTTTCTCGACGATTTCCTGCACGTAGTTCTCGCCGACCGCGTCGCATCCCGCATCGATCGCAAGTTGCATCGCGGAGAACGGGTGTGTCTTCGTGACGGCGACCAGAGCCACGTCACGACCACCGGCGGACGTGATCACCTCACGGATCCGCCGGACGATCTCTGACACTCGCGCGGCGTCGGCCGCCATGACGTTGCTACTTCAGGAACGACGGGACGTCGAAGTCGTCGTCATCGTCACCGTTGAACGGGTCACCGTCGGAGAAGATGTCGCGAACCGGAGCCGCAGCAGGACGGGGTTCGGGGGTGCGTGACGATGGGGCGCTCGGTCGGGACGTCGCGAACGAGTTCGCGGTGGGACCGTCCCAGCGCTCGAACCCGGCCGCGATGACCGTGACCTGGATCTCGTCGCCGAGTTCGTCGTTGATGACCGTGCCGAAGATGATGTTGGCGTCCTGGTGGGCCACTCCGTGCACGATTTCCGCTGCCGCGTTGACCTCGAAAAGTCCCATGCTCGAGGGGCCGGTGATGTTCAGGAGCACACCGCGCGCACCGTCGATTGCTGCCTCCAGCATGGGGCTGGAGATGGCGGCCTTGGCTGCGGTCACCGCACGGTTGTCACCCGTTGCCTGGCCGACACCCATGAGTGCAGAACCGGCGCTCGACAGGATCATCTTCACGTCGGCGAAGTCGGTGTTGATGAGGCCCGGCGTGGTGATGAGGTTCGTGATGCCGGCGACACCGGCGAGCAGGACCTCGTCTGCGTACTTGAACGCGTTCACGAGCGACGTCTTCTCGTTCGACACCGTGAGCAGACGGTCGTTCGGGATGACGATGAGCGTGTCGACCTTTTCCTTCAGTCGCTGGATGCCGTTGTCGGCCTGCACGGCGCGACGGCGTCCCTCGAACTGGAACGGGCGCGTGACGACACCGATGGTGAGCGCACCGAGCGCCTTCGAGATTTCCGCGATCACGGGAGCGGCGCCCGTGCCGGTTCCGCCGCCCTCGCCTGCCGTGATGAACACCATGTCCGCACCCTGGATGATCTCCTCGATCTCGTCCCGGTGTGCCTCTGCCGCTGCCCGGCCGATCTCGGGGTCCGACCCCGCACCGAGTCCACGGGTCAGGTCGCGACCGATGTCGAGTTTCACGTCAGCGTCGCTCATGAGGAGCGCCTGGGCATCGGTGTTGACGGCGACGAATTCGACGCCCCGCAGGCCTGCATCGATCATGCGGTTGACGGCGTTCACGCCACCGCCACCGACGCCGATGACCTTGATGACTGCGAGATAGTTCTGTGGTGCTCCGGCCATTGGCCCATACCTTCCGCTCAGATGCGTAGTTAGTTGTTCAATGGTCGCACAGTTCACGGCGGTTTTGTGGCAATTCGGGCCCGCCGGCCCCGAAAATCACCGTCTCAACGGCTGAGAACCGTGGGATCGCCCGCCGACACATCGATGACCGCGATCGTCTTCGGGTCCTGGCGGCGGAGCAGCACGATGACGGCGACGAGCTTGTTCTGCAGGTCGGCGGGAGTGCCGAACCTGATGAGGGTGTCGCCCTTCAGCACCATCGACAGTTCCCCCGCGGGACTGAGGTCGAGAGCGGCCACCTTCGGCCTGATCTCGTCGGGCAGGGCGAGCACCAGCTGTGCTGCCGCGCGGTACGCATCGTCGGCCGTCTCACCGGCCTTCACCGCCGGCCCGGTCCCCTTGACCTGGAGGTACTTCGTGGGGAACCCTTCGAGCACATCGATGACGTGGCCGCGGGCATCCACCATCCGCGCCTTGTTGTCGGTCCCCACGTACCAGACCACCGGCACACGCTCCGAGATCTCGACGACGACACCCGACGGGAAGTGAGTCGTGATGCGCACGTCGGCGACCCACGGGTCGGCCAGCAGTACCGAACGGGCCCGCGACGTGTCGGCCGTGAAGATCGAGGTCCCCTTCAGGATCTTTCGCACCTTCTCGATGTTCGGCTTGCCCGTGTACACGTTGCCCTCGAACTTCAACGATCGGACCGCGAACAGCGGGGACGCCATGACGACGAGCATGAACACGAAGAGACCGGTGAGCAGACCGGCAATCTTCAGCCACCTGACCCGCTTCAGCCGGTCCCGGCGGGCCCATGCCCTGCGCCGCTCCTCGAAGCGGGGGTCGACGTCGGTCGACCGGTCGACGAGGTCGGGTTCCTCGTCGATGACGATGAGCGGGTCGCCGTAGTTGACCGGCACGGACGGATCAGCCGGCTTCGGGCGGAACGGCAGGACCTGTGCGTCATCGTCGGGTGCCGTCACGGTGTCCGCCGGCGCGGTGCCGAGCGACTCATCGACGATCTCGACCACCTCGACGAACGTGGTGACCGTCTCGCCGTGACCGTCACCTGCCTCGACGACGGTGACATCCTCCTGTTCCGGCTCCCCGCCGAACAGGCGCGACAGCTCGTCGAGCACCTCGGGGGACACATTGCCGACGTCGAGCGGCTTGTCCCCGTGCGGGCCGAAGGGCGTCGTGCCGTCGTCGCTCACGACTGCTCCCCCAGGTGCCGCGCCATGGCCGAACGTGCGGCACGGATGCCGACCGTCTCATGGGACGAATCCGCGAACCGGGCGATGACCGCGTCCGCGAATCCCACGAGCCTCACCTCGCTGAGCAGGGTGATGCCCGTGCTCTCGCGCACCTGGTCCTGCACGAGGGTCATCAGACCGATGATGTCCGATGCAGTTGCGCCGGGCGACGCCTGGATGAAGTTCGCATGCTTGTCGGAGACGGCTGCCCCGCCGACGGCTCGGCCGCGCAGACCGCACCTGTCGATCAATGCGCCGCTGCTGCCGTTCCCCGGCGCGGGATTGACGAAGACGGATCCGGCGTTGCGGCCCCCGGGTTGGTTCTGACGGCGCCACGAGACGATCTCGGCGAGTGCGTCCTCGCACCGGTGCCCGTCCGGCGCGTTCACGCCGAAAGTGGCGGACACGACGCAGTGTGATTGACCGAGGGCGGAGCCGCGGAAGTGCAGAGCGAGTTCGTGTGCGCCGAACGTGGCGGACTGCCCCGTGCGGAGCGAGACGACATCGACGGAGACGAGGCTGTCGATGATCTCGGCGCCGTGGCCGCCCGCGTTCATGCGGACCGCGCCGCCGACGGTTCCCGGGACTCCGACTGCCCACTCGAGCCCGCAGGCCCCGGCAGCCACCGACCGGCGCGCGAGCACGGGCAGGGGCATCCACGCCGGCACTGTCACCGTTGCGTTGCTCACGACGACGGCCATCTCATCGGGCGACGTGCCGGGACGCGTGCGCACGACGAGTCCGTCGAAACCTCCGTCCGACACCAGCGTGTTGCTCCCGTTGCCGAAGGCACACACATCAACCCCGGGGTGCGATGCCATGACCTTCCCCACCGCCCGCGCGTCCGCCGCGCCGGTGATCTCGACCATCACTGCAGCCGTTCCGCCGACCCCGTACGTGGTCAGCGAGCCGAAGGGTGCGTCGACGACGACCGACAACCCGAGTCCGGCCAACTCCCCCGCGATTGTCCGCATCGACGAGTCGGTCACCCGGGCACCGCCCGCAGTTGATCCGGGAAGTCGGCGATGTCGCCGCATCCCATGCTGATGCACACGTCACCCGGGGCGAGTGCCCTGTCGACTGCGGCGACAAGTTCCGCTCGCGTCTCGGCCCACGTGACCGCTGCGTGACTGGTGCGCACGGCATCCACGACGAGCATTCCCGTGACGCCCTCGATGCGGGTGGTTCCCGATGCGTAGATGTCCGTGACGAACACCTCGTCGGCCCCGGCGAAACATCCCGCGTAGTCCGCCGACATCGTTGCGATGCGGTGGTACCTGTTCGGCTGGAACACGGCGATGACCCGACCCGTGCACCTCGGGTGAGTCCTCACGGCTGCGAGCACGGCGGCGATCTCGGCGGGAAGGTGCGCGTAGTCATCGATCAACAGTGCGCCGCGGTGTGTCCCGTGCTCGATGAACCGGCGGTCCACGCCGCGGAACCCGGCAACACTGCGCGCCGCGACGCCCGCGTCCACCCCCAGTTCGACTGCCATCGCAAGGGCGGCGGCACAGTTCAGTGCGTTGTGTGATCCCCTCAGGGGTAGGTCGACGGGCACGTCGACTCCGTGGACCCTGGCCACGAAGGAGATGCCGCTCTCCGTGGGGCGCGGGCCGGAGACGATGACATCGTTGTGCGGGCCGAACCCGTAGGTGACGGTCCGGGGGCGTGCGGCCCGTCGTGCCACCCGCGCGGCACGCTCGTCGTCGCCGCACACAACGAACGAACCCCCTAGTCGCTGCGCCATCCCCACGAACTCGTCCTCGATCCTGTCCACCGTGCCGAAGTGGTCGAGGTGATCGGCGTCCACGTTGGTGAGGACCATCGACGAAAGCACCATCGACTGCGCCGTGCCGTCGCTCTCGTCCGCCTCCACCACCATCGTGCCGTCCGACCCGAGTCCCGCACCGCCCAGTTCGAACACGTCAGCCCCGATGTAATACGACGGGTCGGCACCTCCGGCGCGGAGCATGACCGTGAGGAGCGAGGTCGTGGTGGTCTTCCCGTGCGTCCCCGCGACACCCACCGAACGATGGGCCGCCGTGATGGCGGCGAGCATCACCGACCGGTGGACCGTGGGGATGCCCATTGAGCGCGACTCGACCAGTTCGATGTTCGTCTGTGGTATCGCCGTCGAATACACAACGATGTCCGACCCGTGCACGAGCGACGCCTCGTGGCCGATGTGCACCTCCACCCCCGATGACTCGAGTGTCCGCACGGTGTCGGAGGAATTCAGGTCGCTGCCGCTGACCGAGTGGCCCATCCGCGCCAGGATGATCGCGACGGCGCTCATGCCCGGTCCGCAGATGCCCACGACGTGGCAGCGCATCGGCCGGGCAAGGTCGATGCGCGGCGCGGGGTTGTCAACCGGTCGTGTCATGGGGTCACCATTGTTCCACCCGGGAATCACCCCAGGGCGGCGTTCCCGATGACGTCAACGAGCGAACTGCTGCGGTTCTGTGCGCCCTGTGCACGGGCGGCAGCGGCCATGGTCCTGCGCCGGTCGGCATCCGTCGCGAGTGCGCGCAGGGCGGAGACGAGTCGGCCGCCCAGGTCGTTCCTTTCGTCCACGAGAACGGCCGCACCGGCATCGGACAACCACCGCGCGTTGAGCGTCTGGTGGTCATCGGCCGCACCCGACCACGGCACCAGGATGCTGGCCACACCCACAGACGCGATCTCGGCCACCGTGCTGGCACCCGCACGGCTGATGACGATGTCGCTCGCCGCCAGGATTCCGGGCATGTCGTTCTCGCTCGCGACTCTCTGCAGGGTGACTCCGTCGTTCGTCGACGGCCCGGTCTCTGTTCGTTCCCGCGGCGAACCGCGGCCCGACGCTGTGCTGGACGAACGCCGCGGGCCCGGGGCCTCGCATCTCCCGCACGAGGTCGTGCACCACCCCGTTCAGCGCGGCCGACCCGAGCGACCCGCCGACCACCGTGACGAACACGGCGTCTGTTGCGACACCGAGTGCCGACCGCACGCGTGCCCGTTCGGCCCCGACATCCATCAACCGCACGGACCGGCGCACGGGGGCACCGGTGACGACAGCGCGGGGCAGGGGGCTCCCCGGGAACGCCACGGCGCACACGGTTGCGTCTCTTGCCTGGCGGCGCGTGGCGAGCCCGGGCATGAAGTCGTAACTGACGCAGACGAGCGGCACACCCGACGCAACGGCAGCACGTGCCATCGGCTCGCTCGCGTATCCCCCGACGGAGACGACGACCCTCGGCTTCCATTCACGCACCAGGCGGCGCGCAGCTCGGGTGGAGCGGTAGAGCCTGACCGGGAGCGCGAGGTTTCTCGCCAGGGACCGTGGGGAGAGGGAACGTTGCAGGCCCGAAATCGGCAGGAACTCGCACCGCACCCCGAGAGCCGGGACCATCGCTGATTCCACTCCCCTGCGGGAACCGACGTAGGCCAGGTCCTGCACCGGATGCCCGGCGTCCTGCAGCATCTCGAGAATGGCCATCGCCGGGACCACATGGCCGCTCGTGCCCCCACCGGTCACGACCGCGTACACCATGCTCCAACTATTTCATGTGCCGTGCGACGTTCAACAGCAATCCGGAGGCGATCATCGTCACCATCAGTGACGATCCTCCGTATGACATGAACGGGAGGGTGAGGCCCGTCATCGGGATGATGCCCACGATCCCGCCGATGTTGATGAACGTCTGGAAACCGAACCACGCGGAGATCCCTCCCGCGATGAAGGCGCCGTGCATGTCACGGGCACCGAGGGCGGTGCGCACCCCGAAGAACACGAGCAGCGCGTAGCCGCCGATGACCGCCACCGTGCCGACGAGTCCGAGCTCCTCGGAGATGACGGCGAAGACGAAGTCGCTGTACGCAAGTGGCACGTATCCCCACTTGCTCGTCCCCGAGCCGATGCCGGTTCCGCCGATGCCGCCGTTCGCGATGCTGAGCAGCGACTGGTACACCTGGTAGCCGTCGAGACGCTTGGTCTCGGCGAGGTTCCAGAACGCGAACAACCGCTTGCTCGCGTTGTCTGCCTTCATCAGCACCAGCACACCTATCGCGCCGATGCCCGCGGTGGACCACGTGAGCTGTCCCCACGGGATGCCCGCGAAGATCATCAGGCTGAGGACGATGGTGATGAAGACGAGCGCCGTGCCGAAGTCCTTCTGCAGCACACAGAGTCCGGCCGTCAGGCCGAGCACCAGGAGCATCGGCCGCAGGACCCTCTCGTGCACCGCCACGTACTTGTGCCGCTTGGAGAGGAAATCGGCGCAGAACAGCACGACCGCCAGCTTCATGAACTCCGACGGCTGCAACCGGAAGTTGCCGTACTGCAGCCACGCGCGTGCGCCGTTGATGTCGCGGCCGACGAACCTAACGAGGATGTTCAGGAACACCGAGATGCCGATGAACGGCACGAGCCACTTGGTCTTTCGCCACGTGTGGTACGGCACCTTGTACGCGCCCCACATGCCGACGGCACCGAACATTGCCCATTTGCACTGACGGGCGAAGAGCGACCACGCGGAGCCGCCGGAGTGCAGGCTGACGACCGATGACGACGACAGCACCATGATGAGACCGAGTGCGGTGAACAGCACCGTCACTGTGAGGATCGTCCAGAACGCAGGCGTCGGCGGAGCCAGCGGCATCTTGTGCTTCTCGTCCAGACCGAGCCGGGCGAGCATCGCCTCCCGTCGCTGACGGAGCGACAGTTGGTCTGTCCTCTTGTCCGTCATGCTCATGAGCCGGCCTCCTCACCGAAATGGCGACGGACCGATTCCTGGTAATCGTCGCCCCTCTCGTTGTAGTTCCTGTACCAGTCGTAACTGGTGCATCCCGGCGACAGGACCACCGGCACACCGGGCTCCGCAAGGGCGGCCGCGTGGGCGACCACCTCCTGCATCGAGCCGGCGCGACGCACCTCGCACACACCATCGAACGCCCTTGCCACGAGTTCCGCGTCGTCCCCCATGGCCACGACACCGTGCATCCGTTGCGGCTCGGATGCCAGTTCCGACAGGTCGAGTCCCTTGTTGCGGCCACCCGCGATCAGGACGAGCCTGTCGAACGCCCGGATGGCCGTGAGGGCCGCATGCGGACTGGTGGCCTTCGAGTCGTCGTACCACCGAGAGCCGCCGAACGTGCCCACGAGCTCGATCCTGTGGTGCGCGGACTCGAACGACGCGAGCCCTTCCGCGATCGACGCCACGGGGACCAACCCGGATTCGAGCACCAACGCAGCGGCCGCGAGCGAGTTCGTGATGTCGTGGGGCATCGAGCGCCACATTGCCTCGACAGGGCACAATGACCCGCCCGGGCCGATCAGGCGGCCTCCGTCCAGGCGGTACTCGCCGTGCTCCAGCCCGAACGTGACCGTGCGGGCACCGCTGCGTCCTGCCGCCTCGACGATCGAGGGATCGGCGAACGGCGCGACGGCGACGTCGGTGGTCCGGGCGTGGGCCCAGATGCGTTCCTTTGCCGACCGGTAGTGGTCGAGTGTGGGATGCCAGTCGAGGTGGTCGGGGGCGAAGTTCAACCACACCGCCGCATGGCAGCGGAACGACTCGGTGTACTGGAGACGGAAACTCGAGCACTCGACGACGAAGACGTCGATCGACTCATCGTCCACCGCCGCCATGAAGGGAATGTCGGTGTTCCCCACTTCCTCCGCGCGCAGGCCAGCCGAACGCAACAAGTGGGCGGCGATCATCGTGGTGGTCGTCTTCCCGTCGGTTCCGGTCACGCCGAGCACGGGCCGGCCACCGTGCGCGCGCCTGTTCCCATTCGTACGCGATGTCGATCTCCGACCGCACCGGCACACCGGTCGAGAGTGCCGCAACGATGACGGGGCTGTGCGGGGGGACCCCCGGCGCGGGAACGAGGACATCGACCCCGGCGAGGAAGCCCGCGATCCCGTCTGCAGTCGACACATCGTGGACGACGGCACCGATTCCGTCGGCGAAGCGTGCGTGCTCCGCAGTGGGCGTGTCGTCGGCGACGCGGACGTCGTAGCCGCGGCGGACGAACGCCTCTGCAACTGCCCGTCCGGTGATGGCAAGGCCGTGCACCGCAGCCACTGCCATCAACGACCGCCCGTGAAGTTGTCCGCTATCGAGGTGAAGTCGGCGATGAAGATACCGACGGCAGCGGCCACGCACAGACCGGAGATGATCCAGAACCTGATGATGACCGTGGTCTCGGGCCAACCGACGAGTTCGAAGTGATGGTGAATCGGCGACATGCGGAACAGGCGGCGCTTGCGCCCTGACGCCTTGAACACGCCCATCTGGATGGCGACCGACCCGGCCTCCATCACGTTCAGGGCGCAGATCAACGGCAGCAACAGGTGCGTGTTGGTGGTCACCGCGAGGAGACCGAGTGCCCCACCGAGACCGAGTGCGCCCACGTCCCCCATGAAGATCCGTGCGGGGGCTGCGTTCCACCAGAGGAACCCCCCGCACCCACCGGCCATCGCCGCCGAGAAGACCGCGAGATCGAGGGGGTTGACGAGGTGGTAGACGTCCGGGTTCCTGAATGCCCAGTACGCGATGACCGTGAACGCAAGGAAGCCGAACAGGGCAGAACCAGCGGCGAGTCCGTCCAGCCCGTCCGTCACGTTGACTGCGTTCGTGGTGGACCACACCATCAACGCGGTCCACACCACCCACAGCGCCGGCGCGAGCTTCCAGCCGGGAAGGTCGAACCTGGTGAACGAGAGGTTCTCGCTGACGCCCGTCCCGACGAGCAGCCACGTCATGAGCAGCAGCACCAGACCGAACGTGATGTAGCCCTTCTTCTTCCAGAGAATTCCGCGGTTGTGCGACTTGCGCACCTTCAGGAAGTCGTCGAGGAAGCCCATGAACGCGAGCACCAGGACGCCGGCCCACATGATCATCGCCTGGTCGGAGAACGCGATGCCCCCGCGCAGGTGAGCCGCTGACCAACCGATGAACGCTGACACGAGGATCGCGATCCCGCCCATCGTGGCGGTGCCCTGCTTCTTCATGTGATGCACGGGACCGTGGTCCTCGGAACCGAGGATCGGCTGGCCCTTGCCGAGGTTGGCGAAGAACGAGATCAGCCAACGGGTGCCGAAGAGGGACAGAAGCATCGAGACGGCGCCGCCGATGAGAACCGCAATCACCGTGAACCACTCCTTCTGGCCACCGCGTTGCGCGCGACCTCCACGTCGGAGAAAGCGAGGAACTCTCCCGCGATCTCCTGGTAGGGCTCGTGGCCCTTGCCTGCAATGACCACTATGTCAGCACTTCCGGCACCAGAAATGGCGGACTCGATCGCGATGGCCCTGTCCACGATGCTCACGACCTCACACCCCGTGCCCGTCATGCCGGTCAGGATCTCGTTGATGATCGACTCGGGATCCTCGAACCGCGGGTTGTCGGATGTGACAAAAGCAATGTCGGCGAGTTCGTGCACGGCACGACCCATCTCGGCGCGCTTCCCCTGGTCCCGACCGCCGCCGCACCCGAACACGACCACAAGACGGCCGGTCGTGAGAGTGCGGACCGACGAGAGCACCGCGCGCAGTGCCTCCGGTGTGTGCGCGTAATCGACGACCACCGAATAATCGGCACCCGTCGGGACGACCTCGAGTCGTCCCTCCACGGGGCGGATCGAACCGGCGGCGCGAGCCACGTCGTCCACCGGGCAACCGAGCGCGACCGCGACCTCGAGCGCGAGAAGCGAATTCAGGACGGCGAACGAGCCACCGGCGTTGACGACCAACCGGTGACCGCGCCAGCGGTAGGACACTTCCTCCACCCCGATGCGCACATCGGTGAGTGACGACACAGAGCAGCGCACCACGGGGATCGACACCGACGCCGCGAGGGAGTTCCCCCGTTCGTCGTCGACGTTGATCACCGCCGCACGGGACCTGGCAGGGTCGAACAACATGCTCTTCGCCGCGAAGTACTCCTCCATTGAGCCGTGGAAGTCCAGGTGGTCCCTCGACAGGTTCGAGAAAGCCGCGACGTCGAAAACGATGCCGTTGACGCGACCCATGACGAGTGCATGCGACGACACCTCCATCACGACGTGCGTCGCGCCGGTTTCGGCCGCGTCGAGTAGTTGTCCCTGCAGGTCGATCGCCTCCGGCGTGGTGCGGGCCCCCGTCAACGTGCCGATGGTGACGGTCCGGTGGCCGAGGGCACCGAGCACCGACCCCACGAAGGAGACCGTGGAGGTCTTGCCGTTCGTTCCCGTGACTCCCACGACGGACAGTCGCGAGCACGGATCCCCGAGGGCGCTCGATGCCATGGTTCCCACCACCGCGCGGACGTCGGGGACGAGGACCTGGACGACCTCGTCCGGGAGTTCCAGGCGGTGGTCCACCACGACCGCCAGAGCGCCGCGCGCGACAGCATCGACAGCCGCGTCATGGCCATCGAAATTCGCTCCGCGGATGCAGAAGAACACGTCGCCCCGGGCGACCGTGCGCGAATCGTCCGACACTCCGGAGACGATCACGTCGGTGTCGACGGTCGTCCCGGCTGCCTGCGCTATTCCGGCGAGGGAACGGGGTGCGAAGGACCTGCGGGACACGGCGGCATCCGATCAGTGCCCGACGTTCGGGGCGACCCGACCGTGACAGCCCGAATCGGTGCCGGTCGGCTCGATGCCCAGTTCGTGCATGACCGTGGGGACCAACTGTGCGAACACCGGTGCCGCAGCCGTGCCGCCGAAGCGGTCGATGGAGGAGGAACTCGGTTCGTCGATCGACACCAGCATCGTGACGCGCGGTGCGCTGGCCGGGAAGAACCCGACGAACGACGCGAAGTAGCGCCTGCCGCCTGCATCCGTGTTGTACGTGCCGTTCGCCTGCAGCTTGTAACCGGTGCCCGTCTTTCCCGCGATCTCCATGCCCTTGACCTTCGCGCGCTCGCCGGTTCCGTAACACACGACATCCCGCATCAGGTCGGTCATCGTCGCCGCGGTCTCCGGCTTCAGGACGGGCCTGGTCGCGGATGCCTCTGCCTCG
>JBEGJV010000038.1:0-11864 GCA_041184385.1 Actinomycetota bacterium | reverse complement strand
GCGCCGGAGGTCTGGGTGGGGTTGAAACCCGGGCACAGGGTGCCCGTGGTCCGCAGGAGACAGTTGAGGGCGACGTACCCGCTCTGGTGGTGGAAGATGTTGAGCACGTAGTTCTCGTAGAAGAACACGTCCCATCCGTCACCGCCCGTGGACCCTGCGAAGGTGCTCGCCGGAATCGCCGTCACGGTTTCGGAGGAGAAGATCTGCGAGCCGTTCACGATCGGTCCGGCGGCAAGCGCGGACTTCGTGGCACGCACGTCGGTCACGTTCGACGCCGGCGAGGGCTCGGAGTTCCCCCACGAGATGCCGTTGTCGGTGGAGTACTGGACGGTCCATCCTTCCGGTGCGGTGACGCCGCCGGACTGGTACACGAAGCCGGGATCGAGGTGCACCTGCAGCTCACGGTTGCCTGTGCCCTCCTTCAGCAGGCTGCTTGCCCCGACTTTCACCGTGGTGCTCTCGTTGACGGTCGACCCGTCGCGCAACAGGGTTCCCGCGACACTCAGGTTGAAGTCGACGCCAGGGTCATTGGCAGCTGCCTGCACCGCCGTCGACACGGAGCCGATGACCGATGCACCGACAATGACTGCAACGGCCGCCGAGAAGCGCGAGCGACCAAGACGGCGGGGGCGATGTGAAGAAAGTTTCATTGCCCACGATGTTAGGTAAGTACTCGGGTTGCGCGGCCCGTATCGTTTATTTATAAGTTTTACAATTGGCGAGATGAACTATCCCACAAACACCAAACAGGCTCTCATCGCCGTCGGTCTTCTTCTTCGTCGTCGAACTCACCGGTGAACAGGCTGATCACTTCCACGTGATGCGTCTCGGGGAAGATGTCGAGCACTTCCACGTCGTGCAGTTCATACCCGGCGTCCACCAGGTACTTCGCGTCGCGCGCGCCGGCCACGGGGTCACAACTCACGAGGATCACCACGGGAGCCCCCGTCTCGATGACGGCGAGTGCCCCGTTCTTGCCGAGGCCCTGACGCGCCGGGTCCGCGATGACGACGTCGGCATAGCAGGACTCCCACCGCTCCATCTCCACCTGGTCGATGACTGCCGCACAGTCCTCGAGGTTCGCGATGGCGTCACGGCACGCCTGCTGGTTCGACTCGACGAGCACGAGTTCGTCGAATCGGTCGGCGAACGCCTTCGAGAAGAGCCCCACCCCGCCGTACGCATCGACGAGGGTTCCGCCGTGCTCGAGCTCGAGACCGTTGAGGCGGCGCTTCACGACATCGACGATCAGGTCGGCAGCCTCCGGGGAGGACTGGAAGAACGAACCGAGCGCCACCTTGTACGTCTGGTCGCCGACGGTCTCCTTCATGGAGCCGCGGGCACCACGCACGATGGACGGGTCGAGATCCCTCACCATCTGGCCCTCGTGGCACCACACGCCCCGGTCACCGGTGCGCGGCGACACGCGGATCGTGACCTCTCCGGCACCTTCCAAGACGGGCTTCGCGATGATGTCGTTGATCATGTCGTGGGCCACCATGCACCGGTCCACCACGACGATGTCGTTCGACTCGGACTTCCGGAACCCCAGGCGACCGTCGTCTCCGGCCACCATGCGTACCGTCGTGCGGCGCGCGGATTCGTCGAGGGTGCGCAGCCGCGGGGTGATTTCCATCTTTGCGGTGCGGGCGAAGGCCTCGGTGACGATCTCGGCCTTGACGCGGTGCTGCGCCTCTGGAGAGATGTGCTGCCAGTCGCAGCCCCCGCATCCTGCGGCGACATGCGGGCATGGTGGCTCCCGGCGGTCAGCCGACTTCTCCGTGATGGACACCACTTCCCCGCGGCCGAAGTCGGACGCCTTCTCGGCGAGCGTGATCTCCACCATCTCGCCGGGCAGCACGCCGGGGACGAACACCACGCGGCCGTCGTCCATGCGGGCCAGACCGTCGCCACCGGCGACCAGTTTCTCGATGCGCACGGTGTTCGTCTCAGTCACCCCGCAATCGTACGGCGGCACGGGCACCAGAATGCGGTGTTAGTAGGGTGAGCGGCGTGACGTTGCCGATCCAGATCTCCCCTTCTGTACTTCCCGCCGACTTCTCGAAGCTCGGTGACGAGGTGAAGGCACTCGAGGACGCCGGCGTCGACCTGATCCAGTGGGACGTGATGGACGGCCAGTTCGTGCCGAACCTCACCTTCGGCCCGGACGTCATCGCATCGGCCCGCAAGCACACGTCGCTCCCCTTCGAGGCGCACCTCATGGTGCTCACGCCCGACGTGATGGCACAGCGCTACGTCGAGGCCGGCTGCGGCCGCCTGATCGTGCACGCCGAGGCCTGCACGCACCTGCACCGCACGTGCGAGAACATCAACTCGATGGGTGCCCGCGCCGCCGTGGCACTGAACCCGCACACACCCGCAAGCGTCGTGGAGCACGTTCTCGACCTCATCGACATGGTGCTCGTCATGACCGTGAATCCCGGCTTCGGCGGCCAGGCCTACATCGCCACCATGGAACCGAAGATCCGCGAGGTGCGCGACATGATCACCGCTCGCGGTCTGGGCGACAGGGTGAACGTGGAGGTCGACGGGGGCATCGGGCCGAGCACCATTGCCGGCGCCGCGTCGGCAGGTGCCAACGTTCTCATCGCCGGGAGCGCGCTCTACCGCGACCCGAAGGGCCTGAAGCACGCGGTCGACGACCTTCGCGCCCGCGCCACCGAGGCGTTCAGCGCCTAGTTCCGCGCCGCACCCACACGAGTGCGACCAGCAACACGAACACCATCGCGGCCGGCAGCACCAACGCGGCGATGAGCCGCAGCGGGTCTCCGAAGAAGTTGGACAGCACGCCCGACTCGATGCCGGTGCCGTCCGTGTGGAGCGTCCGCGCGGCCGCCTCGTGGGTCGGGCACTCCACGCCGCCGCCTGCCACCTCGTTCCCGCCGAACAACTCGGCGGAGTCACGGATGGTCGACGAGAGTTTCTGCGTGACGGGGTCGAGGGCGACACCCACGATGTACTCCCCTCCCACCTCCAGGAACTTCACGTCACCGCCGTAACGGACCTCCACGGTGTCGGCGGAGGCATAACCCTCGAGCGAACCGGCGCGCACCTGCTGCACCAGGAACGTCGCAGCCACAGGGTCGATCGACTGCACCTTGCCCGTGAACACTGCCTGGGCCGTGGGTGGCAGGGGGCATCCCTCGGGAACCGTGGTGACGGCACTCGGCAGCGTGGTCGTCGTGGTGGATGTGGTGGTCGACGTGGACGTGCTGGTGGTGGTGGACGCGAGCGGGTCGATCGTGGTCGTGGTGGTCGAAGTCTCCGCGGTGACCGGGGCGACCACAGCCGGCGCGAACACCGCGAGGATGCCCGCAGCCATGGCGGTTCCGATCAGGCGAGCACGCATTGATTCAACGCTAGCCATCGGTGCGGCCGTAGGTTGGGCGCATGGGACTGGACCCGACACGAAAGAGAGTCGCGCGCAAGTCGGACATCTGGTTCGTCATTGCGGCGATCACTGCTGCGTTGGTGCTGGTGGCGTGGGGATTCCTCGGCTGACATGACGAAGGACATCTGGGACGGCCTGTACGGCGACATCGAGGTGCGCCGCATGCAACCGTACGAAGCGATGAAGGAGTACCTGTGCCCCGGATGCAACCGTGAGATTCCGGCCGGCACGGGCCACACCGTCACCGTGCCGAAGGACGCACCGGACCTTCGTCGTCACTGGCACCATTCCTGCTGGCAACGACGCAGCCATTGACCCTGCTGGCAAAGATGCGGGCATTGGCGCGTGGCGTTCAGAACGCGTCGTGCATCATCTCGAGCGAGGTCCCGGTGACCGCAGCGACATCGAACCGCACGGAAATTCCCCGCTCTTCGAGCGTCTTGACGAACGCATAGCCCGCGCGACGCACACGTTGCTGTTTCAACGGCGTCATCGCCTCCCACGGCGAACCCCACGCATTCGACGCACGCGCCTTCACCTCGCAGACGACGATCACCGACCCGCGGCGGGCCACCACGTCGAGTTCTCCCCCGCGCATCGTCCAGTTACGGGCGATGACGCGGTAACCGTTCCGTTCGTACCACCGGGCCACGAGATCCTCGGCCCAGCGTGCGCGCGCTAGTCGCGCCGTTCGATCTCGCCCGTGTCCAGGATGTCGTTGTCCGGCAGCTCCTCGACGTTCACGTCCTTGAAGCTCAGCACCTTCACCGTGGGGATGAACCGGGTCTTGCGGTACATGTCCCATACCCATGCGTCTGTCATCACCACTTCGATCAACGGCCGCGCGGAGTCACCGGTGACGGTGACCTTCACGTCATTGGCCAGGTAGAACCGGCGTTCGGTCTCGACGGCATAACGGAACATGCCCACGACGTCCTGGTATTCCTGCGCGAGCTTGTACTCGCGGTCAGCCTCGAAATTCTCGAGATCGTCGGAGTTCATGGTGCGGGCCGGTCAATGGACCGGCCGGTTCCTAGTTGTCGCGCTTCTCGCGGACCTTGGCTGCCTTGCCAACGCGATCACGGAGGTAGTAGAGCTTGGCGCGACGGACGTCGCCCTTGCGCAGGACCTCGAGCTTTGCAACGGACGGGCCGTGCACGGGGAACGTGCGCTCCACACCCACGCCGTAGCTGACCTTGCGGACGGTGTAGGTCTCGGCGATGCCGGAACCCTTGATGGCGGTCACGTTGCCCTGGAACACCTGGATGCGCTCCTTGCCGGACTCGACAACGCGCACGTGCACCTTGACCTCGTCGCCGGGGCCGAAAGCGGGGATGTCATCACGCTTGTTCTGGTTGTCAACGATGTCGGTGGTCTTCATGGCAATTCCTTGAGCGGCTTCAATGTGGGCATTCAGCGCCCCGAGGGGCCGCCATCTGCGAAGAATGAAGGATACGAGACAGGGTCCACCCCTTCCAACAGGGTCTTTTCGGCGTCCGTCAGGCCACCACGGGCCTCGATGAGGTCGGGGCGCTGCTGCACGGTGCGCCACAGGGCCTGCAGGTGCCTCCAGGACTCGATCCGGGCATGGTCACCGCTGCGCAACACTTCGGGCACCTCCCAGCCCCTGAACTCGGCCGGGCGGGTGTACTGGGGCTCCTCCAGGAGCCCGGATTGGCCGAAGGATTCGGTGACCGGCGAGACCGCGTTGCCCATGACACCGGGGATCAACCGCGTGACGGCCTCGATGACGAGGCACGCCGCCACCTCCCCGCCGGCGAGCACCACGTCCCCCACCGAGACCTCATGGTCCACCAGGTGCTCACGCACCCGCTGGTCGACCCCCTCGTAGCGACCGCACAGCAGACTGAACCCGCCGGAGTCGGCGAGCGCCTGCGCGATCGACTGGTCGAACTTCTGGCCGCCGGGGCCGAGCAGGATCAACGGCCGCGGGGGTTGAACGGACTCGACGGCATCGAACAACGGCTCGGGCCGCATGAGCATCCCCGCCCCGCCGCCGAACGGCGTGTCGTCGACCGTGCGGTGCACGTCGGTGGCGTGTGCGCGGATGTCGTGGCAACGAAGGTCGACGTGGCCGTTCGAGCGCGCGCGGCCGAGGAGACTCTGCGAGCAGAAGCCGTCCACCATGTCGGGGAAGATCGAGAACACGTCGATGCGCACGGTGCGAAACTACCGAATCAGTCGTTGAGGTCGAACAGACCCTCGGGCGGGTCGATGGTGGTGACGCCGTCGATGCACGACAGCACGAACGGCATGGGCACCAGCGCGCCGTTGTCCAGCTCGAGCAGTTCGTGGGCCGGGTTCTGCAGGACCGACACGCACGTGCCGACTTCGGCACCGGAGGCGTCGACCACTGTGGAGCCGATGAGCTCGTGGACCCACAGGGCCCCGTCCGACTCGATGGGTGCGCCGTACAGGACCTTGTTGGTCAGCTTCTCGATGTCGTTGCGGTCATCGATCCCCTCGAAGTGCACGACGAAGCGCTCCTTCTCGGGGCGGCTCCTCGTGATGACGAGCTCGCGGCGTCCCTGCGGCGTCTCGATGACGAGAACGGACCCGACGCTGTGACGCGCCTCGACATCGGAGGTGAAGGTGACGTAGGTGTCGCCACGGACACCATGGGGCTTGCCGATGCGGCCGACCTCGAGAAGGTCAGGCATCCACGAAGTCGACGTCGACCTCGACGTCGTCGTTCACCGCGGCAGCACGCACGACGGTGCGGATGCTCTGGGCGGTGCGACCGCGGCGGCCGATGACGCGACCAAGGTCGCCGGGGCCGACACGCACTTCCAGTTTCACCTTGTCGCCACGACCGGTGCTGGAGGAGACGGCAACTGCGTCGGCGTCATCCACGATGCTGCGCACGATGTGCTCGAGCACTGCGACGGCGGTGGGCGCCTCGAGTTCGTTTGCGTCGAAATCAGACACGACGGGTTACTTCGACTTGGCTGCCGAGAACTGCGCCCAGGCGCCGGAAATCTCGAGGAGCTTCTTGACGCGCTCGGTCGGCTGGGCGCCCTTCAGCAACCACTCGACGGCCTTGTCGTTGTCGATCTTCAGGTACGAGGGCTCGGTGCGCGGGTTGTACTGGCCGAGGATCTCGATGAAACGGCCATCACGGGCGCGGCGCGAGTCAGCCGCGATCACGCGGTACTGCGGTTGCTTGGTCTTGCCGACTCGGGTGAGGCGCAATTTCACTGCCATGTGCGATGTTCTCCTGGAAAGGACCCGTTATGGGACTAGGTAAGGCTAGCGGTGGGATTTGCCCGTCCCCAACGGGCGACGGGGTTGTTTCTCAGCGGGGGAACGGCGGGAAACCGGGGCTGCCGTCGGCGCCGGGCAGGCCCGGGAAGCCGCCCTGGCCGCCCAGCATGTCCCCCAGTTCGCGCATGGCCTGTCGCTTGTTGACCTTCTGCTTGCCCTTGCCGGACTTGCCCTTCGCGCCCATCGGACCGGCAAGGGCGCCCATGCGCTTCATCATCTTCTGCATCTCGGAGAACTGCTTGATGAGCCTGTTGACGTCCGCCACCTCGGTGCCGCTGCCGCGGGCGATGCGCGTGCGACGGCTGCCGTTGATGATCTCGGGCCGTGCGCGCTCCTCGCGAGTCATCGACCGGATGATCGCCTCGGTGACCTTCACCTGGTCGTCACCGATCTCGGCGTTCTTCAGTTCCTTCGGCATGCCGGGCAGCATCCCCATGAGCCCGGAGATGGGGCCCATCTTCTTCACCTGCTGCAGTTGCTCGAGGAAGTCCTCGAGTGTGAACTGACCCTCGAGAAGACGTTCGGTTGCCTTCTCGGCCTGTTCCTTCTCGAAGACCTGCTCGGCCTGCTCGATGAGGGTGAGCACGTCGCCCATGCCGAGGATGCGTCCGGCCATGCGGTCCGGGTGGAACTGCTCGAACGCATCGATGCGCTCCCCCGTGGCCGCGAACGCAATGGGCCGGCCGATGACGCTCTTCACCGAGAGTGCCGCACCGCCGCGTGCGTCACCGTCGAGCTTCGACAGGATCACACCGTCGATGGAGAGCCGGTTGTGGAACGCCTCGGCGGTGTTGACCGCGTCCTGGCCGATCATCGCGTCGATGACGAGGAATGTGTAGTCAGGCTTCACGGTTGCCGAGATGTCGGCGACCTGCTGCATCATCTCCTCGTCGATCGCGAGACGACCTGCGGTGTCGACGATGAGGACGTCCTTGCCGAGACGCTTCGCCTCCTCGAGACCGCGCCGGGCAGTGTTCACCGGGTCACCGGGTTCGCTGAACACGGGGACGGCGATCTGGCTGCCGAGCGTGCGCAACTGTTCCACTGCCGCCGGCCTCTGGAGGTCGGCGCCCACCAGCAGCGGCTGGCGGCCCTGTGACTTGAACCAGCGGGCGAGCTTGGCGGCGCTGGTGGTCTTGCCGGAGCCCTGCAGACCGGCCATCAGCACGACCGTGGGGGGCTGGCTGGCGTAGGTGATCTTCAGCGTCTCGCCGCCGAGCATGGCAATGAGCTGCTCGTTGACGATCTTGACGACCTGCTGGCTGGGGTCGAGCGCCTGTGACGTGGTGGCGCCGATGGCCTCCTCGCGGATGCGCGCGACGACGTCGCGCACGACGGAGACGTTGACGTCGGCCTCGAGGAGTGCCGTGCGGATCTCGCCGAGGATCTCGTCGACGTCGGCCTCGGTGAGGCGGCCCTTGCCGCGGAGTTTCTTGACGACCCCCTGGAGGCGGTCACTCAGTGAATCGAACATCACCAACGAGGCTACCGACACGCAAAAGGGCGCGGGCATTGCCCGCGCCCTTCAGTCGATTGTGTTTCCGGTTACTTGGACTTGAGCGCCTTCAGGACGGTCGCCTTGAGTTCCGCCTCCTCGGCGTCGGTGAATTCCTTCAGGACGGCCTTGCGGAACGAGGACGTGAGTGACTTCACTTCCTTCGGCGTGAGCGCGTCGATCTGGTCGGGGGTCACCGAGTCGGCGATTGCCGGCTTCAGCGACTTCAACTGGTTGATGGTGAAAGCCCCGAACTGCTCCGGCGTCATCGCTGCGACCTGGCCGTCCTTCAGCGCGCCAATCACCTTGGTGGTGAGGGCCGTGATCTTCGCCGGGTCGAGCTCGGCGAGTGCGGACGGATCGAGCTTCGCGAACTGGCCCGTGCTGAAAGCCGCGATCGCCTTCTTCGAGAAACCGTCGATCTGCTCGGCGGTGATGCCGGCGAACGCATCGGGCTTCATCTTGGCAATCTGCGACGAGGCCATGCCCGCAATCGCGGATGCATCGAGGTTCTTCATCTGGTCAGCCGTGAACGACGCCATCACGGTCGGTGCGAGTGCCTTGATGTCGTCCGCCGAGAACGACGAGAACTTCGACGGGTCGAGGCCGGCAAGCTGGGAGCCAGTCAGCTTCGACGGGTCAATGCCACCCGGGAGACTGATGCCGCCGGTGCTCCCGCTGCTCGAGCCGGGAATGGTGAATGACGTGGACCCCGGCATCGTGGTTCCCGGGCCGTTGGTGATGCTGACCGAGGCGCAATCGATGTTGTCCGGGATGTTCGGAATCGTGACACCACTGACAGTGCACGTCTTTGCCTGTGCCTGGGTGACGAACGCGAACGTGCCGGCGGCCAATGAACAGGCCACGACCCCGCGAATGAACTGAAGCTTCTTCATGGGGCTGATGATAGGGAATCCAGCGGATCGTGAGAACCCTTTGGGGCACTTCAGCCGATGCTGAGGATCTCGGTGACGACCTTCTTCTCCAGGGCGACGTTGACCCTCGAACCGTTGTATTCCTGGGTCAACATGAGGTCGGTCCCGTCACGGCGCGCCACCCGCAGGGTCCATCCGGCCGCTTCGGCAACCTTGGTCGCCTCCGCCTCGGACAGGCCCAGGAGCGTGCGTGCCGACTCCACTGTCACCGTGGACGCCGGCATGTCGGGGACCGGGGTCGGCTCGACGGAGCCCGAACCGGACCCGCCACCCAATGAGCCGGGCGCCGTCCCCACCGGGGACCCCGGGAGCGGCGTCACGAACTCATCGGGCACGATGATGAACCTGTCGGGGACCGCGAGCACTTCCACCGTTCCATCCACTGGCGTGCCGAACACGTACGCAGGCAACATCAATGCAGCCCCGCTGCCCGACCAATAGGCAGTAATGGAGAGAGTCACCGAGGTCAGCCTCACGGTGACATCGTCACCATCGCCACTGGGATCCTGCGGCGACAACAGCCGGGACGACGAATCGGAAAACAGCCCGAACGCATTCGACGAGTTCAACCGCTCCACGGCTTCCTTCACCGTGATCACCGGGTACTCGTCGCCCCTCGTCACCGTGAAAACCGGTCCGCCGGCGTTCGTCAGTTCGCCGTTGTCGCCGAACGTGAAGTTCCATGACATCGGCGTGGCGACACCATCAAGCATGTACGTGGCATTCACGTAGGTGCTCCACTCGTCCCTTCCGCCCGAGAACGAGATCGTCTTCGTGTCGACGCCCATCTTCCGGAGCATCGCGGTCGCCCTTCCGGTCGCCGTGCCGACACCGGGCAGGTTCTTCGCGGGCGGGACCGTGGTCCACGATCCCGAACAGTCCTTCGCGTCGGGCGAACACGGCGGGGAAACCGCAATGTCCTTCACCCCTGGTCGATCGACCGAGTAGTACCACCACCTCGACGTCTCGTTGCCGTAGCTGCTGAATGTGGGTCCGTCCTGGATGGTGGTGGCGTACCCACCGGGAGTGTTCGGCTGCTTCGCGACCTTCACGCCGGGTCCGAGATCGAGTGCGTCCACAATCAACTGGAGTTCGTCCTCGGGGTTCTTCGGCGAGACGAACTCCCACGACGGATGTGTTGCTTCCTTGTCGGTTCCGGCGAAACGATTGAGGACTTCGTCGGCCGCGACGTAGTTGACGGAGGAATATTTTGCGGGCATGTCCGACGCGCCACCCTCGACGCCGGTTGCGTCCTTCATCGCACCCGCGAGGTTCCCGAGGAGGATCTGTCGCGGTCCGGCGGCGGTCTCGCTTCCGGTGCCGCACGCAGCGAGCACGATCGCATTCACGACGAGCAGTGAGATGATGAGTCGTTTCTTCATGGGGCCTCTTTCCCGACGGTACCCCTGTGTGACGCACGGGTGCCGCGGTTTGGTTCCCTATTCGAAAAGAGCGGAAACGTACTCGGCGGGATCGAAGGCCACGAGATCAGCGGCGGTTTCACCAAGCCCCACCAGCTTCACGGGTATTCCGAGTTCGGTCTCGATGGCGAACACGATCCCGCCCTTGGCCGAACCGTCGAGCTTCGTCAGCACGACACCCGTGACGTCTGTTGCCCCCGCGAACTCGCGGGCCTGCGACAGGCCGTTCTGGCCCGTGGTGGCATCGATGACGAGCAGCACCTCGTTGACGGTGCCCTCGGCCTTCTCGGCGACACGACGGACCTTCTTCAGCTCCTCCATCAGGTTCGACTTGTTCTGCAGACGGCCGGCGGTGTCACCGAGGACCAGGTCGATGCCACGCGCGACCCCGGCCTGGATGCCGTCGAAGATCACCGACGCCGGGTCACCACCCTCGCTGCCGCGCACGAACTGCGCACCGCACCGCTCCGCCCACGTCTGCAGCTGCTCGGCTGCGGCCGCACGGAACGTGTCCCCCGCTGCCATGAGAACGGTCCTGCCGGCCTTGGTCTGCGCGGTGCCGACCTTTCCGATCGTCGTGGTCTTGCCGACACCGTTCACACCGACGAACAGCCAGACGTTCGGCTTCTTGTCGGCATCGAGGCGGAGGGACCGGTCGTTCGTGGAGAGTGCGGCTGTCATTTCAGCGCGCAGTGCGTTGATGACGGCATCGGGCGAGGTCAACTCCCCCGCCTTCACGCGGGCCTTCAGCGGCTCGAGCAACGAATCAACAAGGCGCACACCGATGTCGGCGCGCAGCAGTGTCTCCTCGAGGTCGTCCCAGGTCTCCTGCGGCACGCCGCTGCGTCCCCTGATCTTGCGGAACGCGTCGCCGAACAGCGAGCGCGTGCGGTCGGAGCGCTCCTTGATGGATGGAGTTGCCTCGATCGCTTCCGTTGTCTCGACCGGCTCGGCGACCTGGGCAGGTTCAACTTCCACGGAGTTCGATTGCGTGGTGGGTTCGGCGTGGTCCGTCGAGGTGGTGGAACGTTCGACCGCAGGGAGAGTGACACCATCCTCGGGAGGAGCTACAGCCGAACCCATGTCAGGCGGAATCGACTCAACGGGATCCTTGTCGGCAGAGCCGCGACGGCGGACGGCAACGAACGCGACGAGCGCCAGGAGGACGGCGGGGACGACGATGAGCGCCGGGTTCAGCGATGACGAGGCAAGCATGGTCAGCCCGTGACGGCGCTGGAGCGTTCGGTGACGACCTTGGAGGACCCGCCCGGCTGCATGCTGACACCGAGCAGGCAGTCAGCAGCTTCCATGGTGCG
>JBEGJV010000037.1:0-17126 GCA_041184385.1 Actinomycetota bacterium | reverse complement strand
AAGGTGTGGGCCATGGTGACCGACCTCCCGCGCATGGGCGAGTGGTCACCCGAGAACCTGGGGGGCGTGTGGGCCGATGGTGCTAACGGCGCCGCAGTCGGGGCGGTGTTCAACGGGAAGAACAAGAACGGCAAGAGGACGTGGTCCACGTCCGTGAAGGTCAACGTGTGTGACGCGCCGCGGAATTTCTCGTTCGGTCTGATGCTCTTCGGCAAGAACTGGTGCGACTGGGTCTACGAGATCGAGCCCACTGCCGGCGGTTGCCGGGTCACCCACAGTTGGATCGATCACCGCACTGCGTTCGCGGGCACTGTCGGAAAGTGGGCGAGTGGCGTCGCAGACCGTGCGACGCACAACAAGGCGAACATGGAAGTGACGCTCGCGAACCTGAAGAAGGCTGCCGAGCAGTAACGCGCGCTGCCGGAGACCAACCGGCGGCAGACCAGCAGTTTTCCCCCTAGGCGAAGAACCCGCGGATGGCGCGTGCCATCTGCTCGCGGTATTTCGCACCGGACGGGATCACGCCCACCATCGAGATCGAGGTGTGGATGTGCCCGTCAGCCTTCACGTGGTTCACCTTGACACCTGCAGACGCGAGGGCCTCTGCATACGCATCGCCCTCGTCACGCAACGGGTCGAACTGCGCCGTGATGATCGTTGCGGGCGGCAGGCCGGCGAGCGAAGCCGCCTTCAGCGGTGATGCCTTCGGGTCCGAACGCTGCGCCTTGTCGGCGTACCGGTCCCAGAACCAGTTCATCAACGAACGAGTGAGCATGTAACCCTCTGCGTTGTCGGTGAACGACCCGTACTCCTTGCTGCCGTCGGTGACGGGCGTCAGCAGCAACTGGCCCTTCAATGCCGGGCCGCCGTTGTCGCGCGCTAGTTGCGCCGCGACCGCGGCAACATTGCCGCCCGCGGACCATCCGGCCACGGCGAGTTGCCCGGGGATGCCTCCGATCTCGGTCATGTGGTCGTTGACCCAGCGGACCGCGGCGAACGCATCATCGGCGGCCGCCGGGAACTTCGCCTCGGGTGCGTGCCGGTAGTTCACCGACACGAAGACGGCACCTGACTGCGACACGAGGTCGCGGATCATCGGTTCGTCGCTCACGTGGTTGCCGATCACCCATCCTCCGCCATGGAAGTACACGACCACCGGGTGGGGCCCCTTCGACTTCGGCCTGTACAGGCGGTACTCGAGCGGTGTTCCGTCAGCACCGGGCAACGTTCCGTCGACCATCTCGCCGACTTCCGGTCCCGGCGGGCGCATCGCACCGCTCGCGGCGTTGAACTCGCGTGCGCCCTCTGGTGTCATCGACTCGAGCGGCGGGAGACCCATCTGGGCCATCATGTCGAGCACGATGAACACGTCCGGCTGCACGGGGCGGATGACACCGTCGTTGGACTGTGACTTCTTGCCGTCGAGGGTGAACCCGAGGTAGCCGCGGTCGACGACCTCATTGCACACCTTGCGGTATCCCTCGACTCCGCCGAGGTAGGGGAGCATCACGCGCGGCTTGCCCGGCACGTTCGCGCCCATGTACCAGGAGTTGGTCTCCTTCATCAGCGAGATGTCCGCGAACGCCGCGCCGTGCGCGACCCATCCATCCTCTGCTGTCTGCGTCGGCTCGATGGTGTCGAACCCGTTCTCGCGCATGTGCACCAGGGTGTCCGTGATCCAATCGACATGCTGCTCGATGGACACCATCATGTTGGAGAGAACGCTGGGGCTGCCGGGGCCCGTGATCATGAAGAAGTTGGGGAACTCCTTCGTCATCAGGCCCAGGTACTGCAGGGGGCCGTGCTCCCACTTCTTCTTGAGGGTGGCACCGTTCCTGCCCGCGATGTCGACGTTGACGATTGCCCCGGTCATCGCGTCGAAGCCCGTGGCGTACACGATGTCGTCGAACTCGACGGTCTCGTCTCCGAAGGTGATGCCGTTGGCGGTGATCGTCCTGATCGGTGTCGTGTTCAGGTCGACAAGGCGCACGTGCGGCTTGTTGTAGGTCTCGTAGTAGTTGGTGTCGAGACACGGCCGCTTCGTGCCGAACGGGTACGACCTGGGGCTGAGGAGTTCCGCGGTCGCCGGGTCGTCCACGCGCTGGCGGATCTTCTCGCGGATCATCTCCGAGACGATCTCGTTGGCCTCGGCGTTGGCGCTCTGGTCCATGAAGACACCCAGGATGGAGAACAACTCGCCGCGCTGCCATGCCGCTTCGAACAGCTCGCGACGTTGTTCGGGCGTCGCCGTGAGTGCCGACACCTCGCTTGCCGCGATCGGCACGCCGCCGCGGGTCCACTTGGCCGACTCGCGGTAGGCATCTCGGTCGGCGAGCAACGGGGCCTTGCGGTCCTCGGACACCTGGCCGTTGAAGGCGGGCACCGAGAAGTTTGGGGTGCGCTGGAACACGGTGACCTGGCTCGCTTCCTCCGCGATCAGGGGAATTGACTGGATGCCCGACGACCCGGTGCCGATCACGGCGACGCGCCGGCCGCTGAAGTCGACCTTCTCGTGAGGCCAACGTCCGGTGACGTAGACACCGCCGGTGAAGTTCTCGGTGCCGGGGACGTCGGGGTCCTTCGGGACGGAGAGACAGCCGGTGGCCATCACGTAGTGGCGGCACGTGATTGACTCACCGGTGTCGGTGCTGACGGTCCATGTCCGCGACTTCTCGTCCCACACGGCGTCCTTCACGCGGGTGTTGAACGTGATGTGCGGGTACATGTCGTGCTTCTTCGCGACGAACTGCGCGTACTTCAGGATCTCGGGCTGGGTGGCGTACTTCTCGGACCATGTCCACTCGTGCTCGAGGTCGCGGTCCCATGAGTAGGTGTAGTCGGTGGTGGGGATGTCGCACCGGGCACCGGGGTAGCGGTTCCAGTACCACGTGCCGCCCACGTCTCCGCCGGACTCGAGCACGCGGAAACTGAAGCCGGCCTCGCGCAGCTTGTGCACCATGTACAGACCCGAGAACCCGGCGCCTGCCACCACCACATCGACGTTGTCCTGTGTCGCCACGGCGTACCCCCTTCACTCGGCCTACTGACGCCGGCCTTCCCCGCGGGAAGTCTCGCAGAGTGCGCGAAATCGAGTCCACCCCGGGCACGGCAGATGGCCGGTTCCCCTGGTCACAGCACTGGGTGGGCAAGAATGTCAAGCGTGGAGAACCACCAGGACACGGCACCAGTGCATACGGCCCCGCAGGGTTTCGACCAGTGCCGGGCGAGGTACGGCACGTTCAGTGAGTGCCCGTTGTGCGGGAACGGCCTGATCCCCGAGCATGCGCATTACAAGTGCACCTCGTGTGGGTGGCGCGACAGTTGCTGTGATTGAGTGGTGCCCGTGACAGGGCGCCAATCCCGCAGCAACGGCCGCGAGACCATGGCCCTCATTCTCGAGCAGGCGCGGCAGGAACTCGACTCGGTCGGTCCGGTCAAGTTCAACATCATGCGTGTGATCGAGAAGTCGGGAGTCTCGAAGAGTTCGGTGTACCACCATTTCGGCGGCCGTGACGGTGTCATCTCCGCCGTCGAGGTGCAGCGCCTGATTGAGGAACGAACAGCGAGCAACGCGGTCCTGTCCGGTTTGCTCGAGCAGGTCACGTCCGGTGAGGAACTCCTCGACGTGATCGAGACAGGACTGCAACTTGCCTCCAACCAGGCGGGCAGGGAAGCGCGGTCGCACAGGATCGCCGTCCTTGCCGCTGCACAGCACATCCCGGTCCTCGTGGAGTCCTTGCGGGAACAATCCGAGATGGCCGACCGGGAACTCTGTGGTGTGCTCGAGAACGCCGCCCGGCGCGGGCTCATCAACCCGACGGAGAATCCTGACGACATTGCCCGATACATCTCGTCGATGTTCATCGGTCGATCGGCGATGGACACGTATGAATCAGTGGAGCGCGATGCCGTCTGGATCCGCATGTCCATCGAGGTACTGAGGGGATTTCTCCGGCCGTCCCCGAGACACAAGGGGTAATCCTGCCGTCTTCCACTTATTGTACCTGAGGTACAATAAGGCCCCATGAAGGCACGGCTGTCCCGCACTCATCTGGTTCTCGGTCGCGTTGCTGCTGCCGCTGTCCTGGTGGGCAGCGTGCTCACCTTTGCCCTCGCGTCGGTCGAACCAGCCATGGCCGTGGACGGGTGTTCCGCGGGGTCGATGCGCATGTACACGGTTACCGGGCGCACGTTCAACCTCGGGTACGAGCGGAGCTTTGACTCGATCTTCAATGACCGTCAGATCCACCAGTTCACTGTTGTCGAGTTCTCATCTGATGGGTCCAACGATGCATCGTGCACCTGGACCGCACCGCGCGGAATCCGCGGGTCACAACTCGTCGTTGTCGGAGGTGGCGGTGCAGGGGGAACCATTGCCGGCGGTGGCGGTGGCGGTGGCGGTGTCTACATCGACAAACTCACGCCAATTGTCGGGAACGTGACCTACGACGTCACCGTGGGACGTGGTGGACTCGCCCCCGAGGAATCCTGTGGTTCGTCGTGCAACGGCGAGCATGGCCATTCGTCTTCGGTGACGAGCGGCGGGCAGGTCGTTGCCACTGCCGGTGGCGCCGGTGGCGGAGGGTCAGCCGGCCTGCGAAATTCCCAGTCATGGAACAACGGGGCAAGCGGTCAGTACGGGTTTGTCCCGTATTACACCGCGTACTCGACGGAGGGTGGTGACGGGTCCGCAGGGAACTCGGACGGTGATTACCAGATGAGCGGCGGCGGAGGGGGAGCAAACAAGACGAATGCATCCGGGCCGCCCACGAACAGCATCCGCAGTTACGGAGGATCTGGCGCCTATCCGCTTCTCACATTCGGCATCGGGAACAACCCGGATGCACCGAGCTTCACCACTTACGGAGCGGGCGGAGGCGGTTCGAACGGTGGGTCGTGGGGCCAAGTGGGCTACCGGAACCTGCTGGTCGATTACACCGACAGGGGAGACTCGAATTCGAGTGCCGGTCGCGGAGGCATGGCGAATGCTCCTGCCACCAACGCAACTGCAGGATCGGGCAGCGGAGGCGGAGGCGGCGCGTTCGAGCAGTTCTCGCCGTACTTCTTCCCCTCGTCGCTGAAGGGCGGGAACGGAGGGTCAGGTGTCGTCAGCATCGCGTACTTCCAGAAGCCCGTCATCAGTGGTCCCTCCACGGTCAGCACGAACTTTGGGGTCGCGGGAACGTCAGGTTCGTTCTCCGGCGTCGGCGGGAACAACGCCGTGAACCAGGGAACGCCGCCGGGTTCATCCGTGACGTACGGATGGACGGTGAAGGATGCATCCGGCAACGCGATTCCCGGCGTGACGATCAATTCCTCCGGGGTCGTCTCGGTCTCGGCATCGACACCGGTTGGCACGTACTCCGCAGTTGTGCGCGGAACCGACCCGATCGGGTCGTACGGCACCGCGAACCTGACTGTGACCGTCAACAAGGGTGCCCAGTCACCGCTCTCGTTCACGTCCACCGCGCCGGTGAACCACCACGTGGGTGGCACGGGGTACGTGGTGACGGTGGCAGGCGGTTCCGGAACCGGCACCACCAGCGTGACCGTTGATGCATCGTCAAGCTCCGTGTGCCAGTTGAGCGGCTCGTCGTCAGGTTCCACGGTCACCTTCCAGAACACGGGTGACTGCGTCATCAATGCGGACAAGGCCGGCGACTCCACGTACCTCTCCGCGACGCGCGTTCAGCAGACGATCACCGTGACACCCAGGTCCGCTCAGAGTTCACTCTCATTCGACGCGTCGTTCCCCGCACAACTCAGTGTCGGCAACACGGTGACGCTCGGGTACGGCGGTGGCAGCGGCACCGGCGGCTACACGTTGGGGATTGCCGCCTATTCCACGTCGTACTGCAGCATCTCCGGCGCCGTGGTCACGGGCGTGGCGAACGGTTGGTGCGCGGTCACCCTCAACAGGGCATCTGACTACGAGTACGAGGCAGCGACGGAGGTCGTGCAGTCCTTCCAGGTGGTGAGCGGGAGGATTGTCGCGCTCTCGCAGCCGACGCAGAGGGTCTACACGTACTCCGGATCGACTGTCGTCGCGTCCGTGTCCGCCTCGGTGTCCGCCGGACTTCCGTTCACGGTTGCCTTCACGGCCACCGCGGACTCGACCAATTGTTCGTTCGGGCACCCAAGTCGTTACGACCTGGGGTTCACGGGCGTGGGAATCTGCAAGATCTACGTCGAGGAGAACGACAACACGTATTCGTACACCCGCGGGCCGGACGAGACGTTCTACGTAATCGCCCCCGGTGATGTCACCGCACCGTCCGTGGTCGACGTCACCGCACCGGGCTTCTCCGGCACGTTCAGCGCCGGCAAGTCGGTGAACATCAAGGTCAAGTTCGGCGAGCGGGTGATGGTGACAGGGACGCCGCGTCTGCTCCTCGAGACCGGCACAACGGACAGGTACGCAACGTACGTGTCGGGCAACTACGAGGACACACTTGTCTTCAGGTACACGATGCAATCCGGGGACGAATCAGCCGACCTCGACTACAAGGCAACCAACTCGCTCGAACTGAACAGCGGGTCAATCACCGACCTTTCGTCGAACAACGCAGTCCTCACCCTCCCCGCACCCGGTGGGTCGGGTTCGCTCGGGGCGTCGGCTTCGATTGTCATCGGTACTCCGACCACCACGACCACGACCACCACCACGACCACGACAACCACCACCACAACCACGACGACGACCGTGCCGCTCACGTCCCTCGGCAATCCCGTGATCAGTTCGTTGTCGCCCGTTGCCGCGGGCTTCAAGTTCGTGATCAGTGGATACGACCCCGACCTGTCGTATTCGTTCCTCGCGACCACGGGCTCCGTTGGGTGGTTGAACCAGAGCATCGGCCTTGTGGCAGTGAGCGGGCTCACCGCAGGCCAGAGTTCCACCGTCACCGTGAATGTCACATGCGGGACCTGCACCGATGCCTCCGAGTCCGTGACGGGGAGCGCACTCGGATCGGCCCTCACGCCGACTTTCGGAACGCCCTCGGCCAGGAGCGGCGGCTTCACCGCGGCAATCTCGAACCACAACTCGAACTGGCGGTACAGGGTGATCTCCGGCAACGCCTCGATTGTTGACGGTGTGGTGACGGCGTTCGGGTTGGGGGTCCTCCAGTCGGCGACCATCACGGTCGAATCCTCCCGTTCGGGATACGCGACCTCGACGGCAACCGTCACCGGAGCCGCGAATGCGACACCGACAACGACCATCGCACCGGCGACCACGACGACCGTCGCCGTGACGCAGACGACCGTCGCCGTGTCCCCGCAGACGACTGCCGCGCCCGCTCAGTCGGCTTCCGGTTCGTCCCCGGCCCCCGCACCTGTTGTCTCGGCGCCGTTCCTCTCCGTCGGGAAATCCGTGTCGCTCTCCGCGATAGCAAGGAAATACAAAGTGACGGTTCCCTCTGGAGCAAAGTTGGGTGCGGTGGTTGCCTCGTCGTCGAAGACCGTGTGCAGGTTGTCCGGCAGCAGTGTCAAGGCGCTGAAGAAGGGGACGTGTCGTGTCACCCTCACCGTGACACCGAAGAAGGGCAAGAAGACGACGAAGACGGTGTCCATCGCGGTCTAGGAGTGGATGGGTGTCACCGCTCTGTGATTGAGTGGTGACCGTGACTCTCACGGACCGGGACAGACAGGCCCTGCGCGAGCGCTACGCGGCGGAACGGGACAAGCGACTTCGCGCCGACGGCAACGAGCAGTACCAGGAGCCGTCAGGCCGTTTCGCCAATCTTCTCGACGACACGTACGTGCAGGTGCAGCCGCGCGAGGTGCTCGACACCGACGTCCAGGTGCTCGTCGTCGGTGCCGGTTTCGCGGGTCTCGTCACCGGCGCGCGGCTGAAGCAGGCAGGGATCACCGATGTCCGTCTCATTGACAAGGCTGGTGACGTCGGCGGTGTCTGGTACTGGAACCGGTACCCGGGCGCCATGTGCGACACCGCCGCCATGATCTACCTGCCTCTCGCCGAGGAAGTCGGCACGGTCCCGTCGGCAAAGTACGTCCCCGCACCGGAGATCCACGCACACGCAAAGCGCATCGCCACCACCTTCGGTCTGTACGACAAGGCACTGCTGTCAACCGGCATCGAATCCATCACGTGGGACGACTCCGCGTCGCACTACGTGGTGCGCACCGACCGCGGCGACACCTTGCGGGCAAAGTACGTGTGCATGGGCACGGGCCCGCTGCACCGGCCGAAGCTGCCGGGCATCCCGGGTCTCCAGTCGTTCAATGGACACGCGTTCCACACGAGCCGGTGGGACTACGCCTACACCGGCGGCGATCCGTCCGGCGCATTGATGTCGAACCTCACCGACAAGCGCGTCGGCATCATCGGCACCGGCGCCACGGCCGTGCAGTGCATCCCGCACCTCTCGCGCGCGGCGAAGGAACTGTTCGTGTTCCAGCGCACGCCGTCGGCAATCGACGCGCGCAACAACCACCCGATCGACACCGAGTGGTTCGGGAAGCTGGAGCCGGGCTGGCAGCGCAAGTGGATGATGAACTTCACGACGCTCCAGACGATGGGGTACGCCGAAGAGGATCTCGTGATGGACGGATGGACGGACATCTCGCTGCGCATCCGCGACCGCATGGTGGAGATCATCAAGGCCGGTGGGCAGATGGGGCCCGAGACGCTGCTGAAGGCCTACGAGGACTCCGACGACGAGAAAATGTCGGAAATCCGCGCGCGCGTCGACACGATCGTCACCGACACCGCAACTGCCGAGGCCCTGAAGCCGTGGTACCGACAGCTGTGCAAGCGGCCGTGCTTCCATGACGAGTACCTGCAGTCCTACAACAACCCGAACACACATCTGGTCGACACGAACGGCAAGGGCGTCGAACGGATCGACGAGACCGGTGCGTGGGTGGATGGGGTCCATTACGAACTCGACTGTCTCGTGATCGCGTCCGGGTTCGAGGTGGGAACCTCCTACTCACGGCGCAGCGGGTACGACGTCGCCGGACGGAACGGGCAGTTGCTCTCGGAGTACTGGGCCGACGGCATGCGCAGTCTCCACGGCATGAACGTGCACGGTTTCCCGAACCTGTTCATCCTCGGTTTCGCCCAGGCCGCAAACCAGATTGCGAACGTGCCGCAGAACTACGTGGAGAACGGTCTTGCGATCGGCGACATCATCGCCCACGCGGAGTCGACCGGGGCCGCCACGGTGGAACCGTCCGCAAAGGCCGAGCAGGACTGGATCGATTTCATCACCAGCACCACCCGTGGCATCCGCGGCGGCATGGACTGCACGCCGGGCTACTACAACAACGAGGGCAAGCCGATGGGCAGGCGCGAGCAGCAGAACTCGAGCGGTCACCCCGGTGGCCCGATCGCGTTCTTCAACCACCTCGAGGAGTGGCGAAGCACCGGCGAGTTCGCCGGGCTCGAGTTCCGCTGACGAATTCAGTCCTGCTTCAGCAGGAACCTGACACCACCGATGGTCACGGATTCGTCGTCGCACGGCACCGACCGGTCCCGCGCACGGCGGAGGATCTCGTTCGCATCCTTCACGTTGATGTCAATCGCATCCAGGCCCTCGCCCCGGTTCCCGGCAGGGGTGAACCGGACACAGAAGTCGACGGGTCTCACCTTGTGCATGCCGCAGTTGCGTCCGATGGTGACGGGCAGGTCCATGATCGCGCCCCACTTTGCCGACACAGCCTCCGGATCGGCACAACCGACGTCGGCCTGACCGAGTGACGTCACGAGTGTCGTGTCGACCGCACTGCGCCAGTTGTTGCCGGCGGGGTGCCAGTCCTCGGCCGGGGTCTGCTGGTCGATCTCCATGAACGTCCCGCCCGTGTCGGCGGGGTGAAGCTGCATGTCCGTGAACCCGTCGCTGCTGTAGTCGGCAACGATGCGCACACCCAGTTTCTCGACTCGCGCACGGTGGCCGGCGAAATCGTCGGTCTGGAAGATGAGCATGTACCCGCCGTCACCGTCGCGACGGTTCAGGTAGCGCTCCGCGGTCGTTCCCTCCACGACCGGTGCGACGACCTCGATGAACTGGTCGCCGACGGGGATCACGGCGTTGTGGAGCCCGAGACGGTGGATGTGCGGGTCGTTGTACCCGGTGCGGATGCCGAACACGTTCTCGAGGTGGCCGACGACGGAGTCGCGGTCACGTGCGACGAGACACACCTGGCGGAGACGAATCATGTGCCCATTATCCTTCTTCACGTGCCGACGATCGTGATTGATGCCGAGGGCGTCGCCGCATCGCGTCCGAACCGTCCGTTGTTCGCCGGTGTCTCGTTGACCCTGAGCGACGGCGACCGCGTCGGCGTGGTCGGCCTGAACGGGTGCGGCAAGAGCACCCTGCTCCGCATCCTCAGCGGTGAGATCGAACCGGAGGCGGGCGTCGTCCGCTGGGGCCGCGGCGCGCGCATCGGCGTGCTCTCACAGGCGACGGTTCTCCCCGAGGTCACGGTGCGCCAGGCCGTGGGCGGCACGTGGCAGGGCGAGGCGATGCTGCAGAGATTCGGCATGGGGGACATGCTGGATGCCCGCACCGATGCGCTCTCCGGTGGCCAGACGAAGCGGGTCGCGCTCGCCGCGTTGCTCTCGGGGGAGTGGGAGGCACTGATCCTCGACGAGCCGACCAACCATCTCGACCTCGATGCGATCCGCTTCCTCGAGGAATGGTTGGCCGCGTACACCGGCGGGTTGCTGCTCGTCACCCATGATCGTCACGTGCTCGACCGGGTGACCACGAAGGTCGTCGAGATCGACCGCGGCAAGGCGTACGTGCACGTGCCGTCGGGAGTGAATGCCGGCTCCGGTTATGCGGCGTACCTCGCTGCGCGCATCGAGCGTGAGGAGCAGGCGGCCACCGACGAACAGGTGCGCAAGAACGCCGCACGAAAGGAACTCGCGTGGCTGCGCCGCGGGGCACCGGCACGTTCGACGAAGCCAAAGGCCCGCGTGGACGCCGCGAAGGAGATCGTGTCGCGCCGTGCACAGCAGCCCGCGCGCGCCGATGAACTCGACCTGTCGTTCGGCAGCCAGCGACTCGGCAACAAGGGAGTGGAGATCGAGGGGGTCGGTTTCTCGTGGCCCGGTGGTGACGGCCGGATGGTTCTCCGCGACGTGACGCATTCGCTCGAGCCGGGTGACAGGCTCGGCATCGTCGGCGCGAACGGCGCCGGAAAGAGCACGTTGCTCGAGATCATCGCCGGTCGTCTCGAGCCTGTCTCCGGCCGTGTCGAGCGCGGCCGCACGGTGAGGATCGGGTACTACGACCAGCTCGGCCGCGACCTCGATCTCACGATGCGCGTGCGTGACGCCGTTGCGGGAGACAAGGGTGCACCGTCCGTGGAGGACGTGAACCTGATGAAGCGGTTCTGGTTCGACGGTGACGCGCAGTTCGCGCCCATCGGGATGCTCTCGGGCGGCGAGCGACGCAGGCTGCAGTTGTTGCTCACGCTCGTGGAGCAGCCGAACGTCCTCCTTCTCGACGAACCGACGAACGATCTCGACCTCGACACCCTGCGGGCGCTCGAGGACTATCTCGACGACTGGCCCGGCATCGTCGTGGTCGTCAGTCACGACCGAACGTTCCTCGACCGCACGGTCAGCGAGGTGATGGCACTCGACGGTGACGGTACGGCAAGACTTGTTCGTCACGGTGTCGCCGGCTGGCTGCAGGAGCGTGCAGCGGCGCCGGTCGTCCAGCCCTCGAAGCCATCACCCACTGCCGCGCCAGCAGCCACCGATGCACCGAAGGGGAAGGTGAAGACCGCCCCCGTCACGAAGCAGAGCCCGAGCACGCTGCGCCGCCTGATCGGCCAGGCCGAGAAGAAGATGGAACAACTGAACGCGAGGAAGGACGACCTCACCGCTCAGTTGTCGTCCGCGGGTGCGGACCACGCCACACTCGCGAAAGTGACCACCGACCTGGCAGCCGTGCAGGCGGACCTTGCGTCGACCGAGGACGAGTGGCTCGCGCTGTCCGCGCAACTGGAGATTGCAGAGGGCTGAGGATTCAGCGCGCGAAGGGCCCGTCACCGAACGCGATCGAATGGAACCTGTCACCCATGCGTGCATACCCCGCACGGTTGGGGTGGAGCAGGTCGGGCATGTCGTGCACGTCGTCCGGGCCGAAGAGGCGCAGGCCGTCGACGTAGTGGATGTTCGTGTCGCCGGCCGCCCTGCGCTGCCCGACGACCTTCTCCACGTACTCGCGGATCCGGCGCAGGTTCAGCGCTCCGGTGCCGAGGAACCCCGGGCGCTCGCGCGAGTAGATGCCATCGGTGCCGCGAAGCGACGGGCCGAACCCGTCCTCGTGACCGGGGCAGAAGATCGGCGACATCACGATGAACGGCGTGTCGGGGGCACCCTCGCGCACCGTGTCGATGAAACCGTGGAGCGCCGGCATGAAGGTGCGCTCGCGCATGGTGTCGGCGTTCACCACGTTGATGCCCACCTTCATGCTGAGGAGGTCGGCACCGGAATCGCGCATCATGCGCGCGGCGAACTGGTCGAGCTGGCACTGGCCGCCGAGCCCGAGGTTGGTCAGGTTGATGTCCTCCCGCATCGCGGCGATCACGGGCCACACACCCATCGGGTGCTCGGCTTCCATGCAGTGGCTGATGCTGCTTCCGTAGTGCACCCAGGTTCGACGGGTGTCCGGTGCCGGTGAGGTGACGGCCGCACCTTCATTGACCGTGACCGAGCCGATTTCGATCCCTGCATTGGGCGGGAACCACACGCTCACCGTCTTGTTGCCACCGGGAAGTCCGGCCAGCACGACGCTCTCTCTCGCGCCCGGGATGATCGTGACGTCGGGCTTCGTGGGATCGGGCGTGTGGATGAGGTGGTAGTCGGACGCTGCATGTGACGCGACGACGCGGTTGTCGATCGTGACCTCGAACGTGACGGGCATGACCGGGCTGTCACCGGACTTCACGGTGATCAACTGGCAGTCGATGCCGATGGTTGTTGCATCCGTGTCGAACTCCATCCGTCCGCCGCTCAGCATCGACGACACGATCGGCAGCGCCACGGCATCAGTCTGCGCGAGTGCCCAGGCGGGCAGTCGGTTCGGCCGCAGACCCTCGTCGTGTTGGTTCAGCTCCGCGATTCCTGCGAAACGGGCAGGACCGGACGGGGAGAGGTCAACGATTGACATGCGCGGTTTCCTTCCTGTCGATGTTCATGCCGGGTCGCCGCGGAAGCGTGACCTGTTGTTCGCCACCCAACGGTACGCAGCACGGCACCCGTGGATGATCCCGGGGATGCACATCAGCCGGCCCGCAACGGACCAGGGGAGCCCGGCATCGATGAACACATGTGCGACTGCGTCTGCGCCCGAGTGGGTGCGGGACTTCCTGTCGACGTACTGCACGGCGGTGGAGCACTGCTCCTCGGTCAGGCCGAAGCTATGGAGATCGAGCGTTTGCCACGGCGCAACAGCGGGGTGACGACTGATCCGCTCGGTCATCACCCGCACGCTGCGCCTGCAGAAGCCGCAGTTCCCGTCGAATATGAGCAGCGGAAGGTCCACTTGCGAACCTTAGTTGTTGTGGTGGAACATCAACAGTCCTAGCCTGTCCGAGTGCTGATGAAGCGTTTGGTTGTTCTCCGCGTTGTGGTGGCGGTAATTCTTTCGGTGCCTGTGTGGATGGCTTCGCGTGCGGACGCATCCCCACCCTCCGGAACGGCGTTGAACGGTCTCGTGGCTTACTGGTCCTTCGACAATTCGGCGTCATTCGAGACCGCGGACATCGGAGGCGGTCCGTTGACACGCGGGAACGGGGCATCCTGGACGGCGTCCGGGAAGTTCGACGGCGCACTGTCGCTCAACGGTGCCTCACAGTCGCTGTACAACACGAACTCGCCCGCGTACCTGCCGGTCGGGAACTCGAGTTACTCGCAGTCCGTGTGGTTCAGGCCGTCAGTCGTCAACAACGGCGGGCTCATGGGCTGGGGCAACTACGGCAGCACAAAGCAGACGAATGCGCTGCGGATGTCGGGCTCCGGCAGCGGCGGGTTCTACAACTACTGGTGGGACGTCGATCTCTACTGCGGTCCGGGAACGTGCCCGTTGTCCGCCAACACCTGGTACCACGTCGTCACCACGTATGACGGCACGACGCGGAACCTCTACCTGAACGGTGTGTTGAAGGCCAGTGACTCGGGTCGAGGCCCGAACAACGCGACCGCAGCAAACTTCCACATCGGCAAGACATGTTGCAGCGAGTACTTCACCGGGCTGATTGACGACGTCGCAATCTACAACCGTGCGTTGACGACGAGTGAGGTCTCCGATCTCGCGTCTGCGACCACGACGACGACCACCACGACCACGACGACCACCACGACCACGACGACAACAACCACGACGACCACCACCACGACCACGGTGGCGCCTGCCACCACCACGACTGCATCGGTGGCGCCGGCGACGACTGCAGCGGCCCAGTTGGAGATCGTGCTCACTGCACCCACCTCGTCTGTTGCCCCTGCGACCGCGGGAGTGACGACTGGGACGAACACGACTGTCGCCGCCCCCATCGTGAAGTCGTCATCCGGATCGTCCACCACGGTGGCGCCTGCCACCTCCACGACTGCATCAGTGGCGACTTCATCGACAATCGCACCGCCGAAAGTGCCATCGATTGCCGCTGGCCAGGCATCGGTGCAGGTCGGGGGCAAGCCTGCTGATTCCGAGGTGTCCCGGTTGAACAACGAAGTGGTGATCAAGTCCGGCCTCGTGTCTGCCGCACTGGCCGCTCTCGACAGCAAGGGTGATGTCGCGCCCCTTGACCCGGGTGGCAACGTGCGGCTCCAGCCCGGGGCAAAGATCCGCCTCAACGCGAAGGGTTTCAAACCCGGCACTGAGGTGAACGTGTGGCTGTTCTCGACCCCCGTCAGGCTCGGCACCGTGAAGGCCGATTCGATGGGCTCGGTGCGGGGTGAGTTCTTCATCCCGAGGAACGTCGACTCGGGCAATCACCGCATCGCCATCGAGGCGGTGCTCCCCGACGGCGAGAAGGCGACCGTGGCACTCGGTGTGCAGGTCGGTGAATACAAGAAGGAATCAAACATCGCGACGTGGTTGATCGTGACCCCGATTGTTCTTGCCGTCATGGTGGCACTGTTCCTGCCCGCGGTGCGCAGGCGCCGATTCGTAAAGTCATAGGGACTGCCCGTCCGGCTCGCCGGCGACTGTCGGTCTCGCGTGTGGTCGACCCCGGGCAACTACCGTGGTGCGGTGCCGTGGGAACCAACATCATGACCACCGGATTCCGCATGCCGGCCGAGTGGGAACCCCACATCGCCACCTGGATGCAGTTCCCCACGGGCAACTTCACGTTCGGCCCCACGGGGTCCGACTCGCTCGTGCGGTACCAACAAGCGTGGGCGGAGGTGGCCAACGCGATTGCTGTGTTCGAACCGGTCCTGATGGTGTGCCACCCGAACGACGTGTTCGCCGCGCAGGACATGCTCAGCGAGGGCGTGGAACTGTTCATCGAGACCATCGATGACGCATGGTGCCGCGACAGCGGGCCGACGTTCCTGCTCGACGACGGGGGGCGGCTCGGCGCCGTCGACTGGCGATTCAACGCGTGGGGCAACGGCGAGTACCTGTCGTTCGAGAACGACGCGCGCGTCGGCGGCGTGATCGCCCGCGCTTCAGGTGCAGTGGTCTTCGAGTCATCGATGGTGAACGAGGGCGGTGGCATCCATGTCGACGGCCGGGGCACGGTGATCATCACCGAGACTGTCCAGCTCGATCCGGACCGCAACCCGGGGTGGACGAAGGATCAGGTGGAGAGGGAACTCTCGGACCGGCTCGGCACCACGAAAGTGATCTGGCTGCGGCGCGGCCTGACGAAGGACTACGACGACTTCGGCACGAGCGGCCACGTGGACATCCTTGCCACGTTCACTCCTGCGGGAACCGTGCTGGTCCACTGCCAGAACAACCCGGCCCACCCGGACCACGAGGTGTCATCGGAACTTCTGGCAACCCTTGGCGGCTCCACTGACGCGGCGGGGACTCCGTTGCGGATCATCGAGGTTCCCGCACCCGTGACAACGCACGTCGAGGACGACATTGTCGACTGGAGCTACATCAACCACTACGTGTGCAACGGTGCCGTCATCATGTGCGCGTTCGACGATCCGAACGACGATGTCGCTGCGGCACTGCTGGCGGATGCCTACCCCGGCCGGCAGATCGTGCGGGTTGACGCACGGGCGATCTTCGAGTGCGGCGGCGGCATCCACTGCATCACGCAGCAGGTTCCCGGGTCGCTGCAATGAGGAGGGTCGGCCGGGAGGCTGCGGCGCTTCTCGCGGTCCTGGCGGTGGCGGCCATTGCGTCGGGGTTCGCCCATCTCTTCCGCGAGGCCATCTTCGCGGTGGTGGAGTTCCTGTACGACCAGAAGAACGCGACGGACGGCATCAAGGCGGCGAACCGCATCGTCCCGTTCGTCACGATCGCGGCGGGGGTCCTGCTGGCGCGCGTTCTGAACAGCCGTGCGCAGAAGAAGCACGCCGGTCACGTCGGCCTGCACACCGTCGGGAACTCGGCACGCGGAGAGCATCCGGAGGTGTCGCTCCCCGGCACGTTGACGCGCAGCGTCGCGACGCTCGTTGCCTGCATGCCCGGCACGTCACTCGGTCGCGAGTCGGCAATCCTCGAGGCCGGCGGCGCGATCGGGGCGTTCATCGGTCGTCTGGTTCCCGGCGGCGCACCGGCGGTGACGACCGCGGGGGTCGCGGCCACCTTCTCCGCCGCGTACCACGCCCCCTTCGGGGCAGTGGCCTACGTGGGCGGGCACCTCGGTGTGTCGCGGGACAAGAGATCCATCGCCTACGCGCTGATTGCGTCGTTGTTCGCTGATTGGTTGACCGTGGAGCACCTCGGCGGTCACCCGATCTTCCCCGGTCACTCCGGGACGGTCGGTTCGATGGTGGTTCTCGGCTTGGTCGCGTTCCTGCCCGCCATCATCGGTGCGAGGTTGTTCGTGCAACTGCGCGAGTTCCTGCCCACGTGGGACGTGGTGAAGAACCATCCACGGGCGACGCTCGCGGTCGCCGGCGCGATCCTCACCGAGTCCGCACTGTCGTTCCTCGGCTTCGGCGTGCAGCC
>JBEGJV010000036.1:0-12980 GCA_041184385.1 Actinomycetota bacterium | reverse complement strand
CGTCTCATGAATCGGGCCCGTCCTTCTGCATGGTGGCCCACAGACCGTGCTCGTGCAGGTGGAACACGTCGATCTCGGCCTTCTCCCGCGTGCCGGAACTGACGACCGCGCGTCCCTTCTCGTGCACGTCGAGCATGAGTGCGGTCGCCTTTTCCTTCGAATAGCCGAACAACTTCTGCAGCACGAGCGTCACGTAGGACATGAGGTTGATGGGGTCGTTCCACACGAGCACGATCCACGGGTGGTCCTGTGCGGTGTCCTCGTCGAGACGCAGGTCCTCGTCGGGCATCACCGACGCAACGGTGCGCGGTGCCGGACGGGGAGAGACGATGTTCACGAAAATCATTGTGCTGCCGATTGGGCGACCTTGCCTACCCCTCGTACGATGGGCGACTGTGTCACTCCGAGTCCGCCCCGTTGTCCCGTCCCGGATGACCCCCGGCGGGCACAACTCGTCCCGCACCCCCCGCAGCGTGCTCGGTGGTTACGTGGCGCTCATGAAACTGCGCGTGGTGGAGCTCCTCCTCATCACCACCGTGCCGACCATGGTCCTGGCTCAGGACGGATGGCCCAAATTCTCACTCATTCTCATTACTCTCCTGGGCGGAACCCTTGCCGCTGGCGGAGCCAATGCCATCAACATGTACATCGACCGCGACATCGACGGTCTGATGGAGCGCACCAAGAACCGGCCCCTGGTGACCGGCCTGATTGCCCCCAGGGATGCCCTCGTGTTCGCGATCGCCCTGGAAATCGTGGCTTTCGGGGTGCTCTGGGCCGGGGCGAACCTGCTCGCCGCCGCCCTCTGCATGTCGGCCACCTTGTTCTACGTCTTCGTCTACAGCCTGTGGCTGAAGCGCACCAGCAAGCAGAACATCGTGATCGGCGGTGCTGCCGGTGCTGTTCCCGTGCTCGTGGGCTGGGCCGCCGTGACGAACAGCCTTGCGTGGGAGCCGTGGATCCTGTTCCTCATCATTTTCCTGTGGACCCCGCCGCACTTCTGGGCGCTCGCCATCAGGCACTCCGATGACTACAAGGCGGCCGGGGTACCCATGCTCCCCGCTGTCGAGTCCGAGAAGAAGGTCATCGCAGCCATGATCCAGTACTGCGCGGCCACGGTTGCGGCCAGTGTGGCGCTGATCCCCGTGGCTGGTCTGGGCTGGGTCTACGGGGTCACCACCGTGGCTCTCGGGGCGGTGTTCCTGGCAGGCACAATCGCACTAGGCCGCAAGCCGACCCCGGGTGGATCGATGAAGCTTTTCTCCTTCTCGATCTCGTACCTGTCGCTCGTGTTCGTGGCCCTCACGGTCGACGTTCTGGTCCGCTAGAACCCGCGCCGGAGGCGCAATCGCACGAAATACGACACATCGCGGGATTTCCGATTGGCGAGGGGTCGGTGGATAGTGTTGGTTCGTTAGTAATAGGCATGAGCACCCCCGTGCGTCCCTGTGGACAATCAAGGGTGCGTCTGGGAGACCTTCGGCAAATGACGACCATTGATACGCATGCAGGGGCCTCGGCCGGAGCCGCGCACCCAAATCCCGTGGCACGCATGGCTGCGTGGATCATCAGCAGCGACCACAAGAAGATCGGTCGGTTGTTGATCGGCGAATCAATGGTTGCCGCCGTCGCTGCCGCGGTCATCGGTGCCCTGCTCGGTATCGAGCGCATGAGCAGTGGTTACGGCATTTTCCATGGCGACGCCGCGCCTCAACTTGTCGCTCTGTTCCGGTACTTGCTTGCCCTCGGCGTGCTGGCTCCTCTCACCCTCGGTCTTGCTCTGGCGGTCGTCCCCATGCAGGTCGGTTCGCGCGCCGTGTCCTTCCCGCGCCTCGCGCAGTTCGGCTTCTGGGCCTGGGACCTGGGTTCGGTCGTAGTCATCGTGTCGATCATCGGCAACGGCGGTCCGGGCGGCGGGAACACCGACCTTGTCGACATGTACCTCCTCGGGGTCGGCGTGGCCGTCCTCGGCCTCTGCGCCGTTGCGGTGTCGGTGGCCACGACAGTCCTCACGTCGCGCGCACCCGGCATGACCACTGACCTCGTGCCGGTGTTCTCGTGGGGCGGTCTGGTGGGTTCGGTCGCCGCAGCGCTGTCGCTGCCGGTCCTCGTCGGCACCATCGCGTACCTGTACATCGACCACACGTACGCCGCCACCGCCTTCGGCGGCAACAAGGGCATCGACGAGTGGACGCGCTTCGCATTCACCCAGCCCGCAACGTTCGTCTTTGCGGCCATCGCTGTTGCAGTACTCGCAGAAATCGCGCCGGTCGTGGCCGGCACGCGTCAGCCGCTGCGTGGCCCGGCCCTCGCCGGCGTGGGCCTAGTCACCACCGGCCTTCTCGGTGCCGTCACACAGTCGCACCACGTGCTCGACACTGACGGCGGATTCGCCGACACGGTGAAGAGCGCGATCCCGTACCTGCTGTTCAACGGTCTCCCCGTCCTCGGCGTGCTTGTTGTCCTCGGAGCGAGCCTGTTCGTGGTCAAGTCCGGCAAGCCGAAGGTGAGCACGTCGTTCGCGTTCGCGTTGCTCGGCACGTTGATGGTCCTCCTCGGAATGCTCGGAACGATGCTGCAGAACATCAAGGCGACGGGCCTGACCGGCACCGCAATCGAGGAAGGCGCCACGACCTTCGTCGTCTACGGCGCCGTCATGGTTGTCATCGGCGGTCTGCTGCACTGGTCGCCGAAGCTGTGGGGCGTCGTCGTTGCCGACAAGAAGGCGCTTCCGCTCGTCGGCCTTGCGCTTCTCGGCACCGTTCTGGCCTCGCTGCCGAACTACATCGCCGGCTTCGCCGACCAGCCGCTCGACGCGGCAGACGGTTTTGGTTACTCCGGTCCGATGGGTCTGTGGAACGCACTCGTTGCTGTGGGCCACGTCATGGTCGCGCTGAGCGTGATCGCAGTGGCGCTTGCCATCCTTGCTTCGGTCCGTTCCGGTGCACCGGCGCCCGACGACCCGTGGAACGGGCACACTCTCGAGTGGGCCATTCCCTCACCGGCACCGCACAACAATTTCGCTTCGCTCGCCACGGTCGGTTCGGCCGAGCCGGTGCTCGACGCGAAGCCCAAGTCGGAGGTGTCGGCATGACCATCGCTCTTCCCTCAGCAACCGCACGCCCACCGCGCCGTCAGGTGCTGGTCGCAACGAGCATTGCGTCCGCCGGTATGGCCATGATGATCGCGGGAATGCTCGGCGTGTGGATGAAGTTCCGCGCTGCCGCACCCGTGCGTGACTCGTCCGACGGCCTCTACAAGATCAAGGACTGGTTGCCGGCCGACATCAAGATCCCCGAGGTCGCGTCGAACACCATGTTGATCACCTTCTTCGTTGCGTGCTTCCTTGCCCAGTGGGCCGTTTATTCCGCGCACCGAGATGACTCCCGCCATCGTTCCATGGCCCTCCTGCTGACGTCGGTGATCGGCGTCGCGATCGTCAACGCACAGGTCGCCGTGTGGAGCCAGATGGAGATCGGCGTGCGCGACGGTGCCTACCAGACGATGTTCTACGCGATCACCGGAACGGTCGTCGTGCTGGTGGCCGCGGGGATCGCGTTCAGTGTCGCCGCGTTCTTCCGTTCCGTCGGTGGGCGCGGCGATGACACACAGGTCGTCACGGCACACGCGTTGTATTGGTATGTACTCACGGCGGCGTTCACCGCCGTGTGGTTCCTGGTGTACGTGCAGAAGTAGGTCGCGATGTTCTCCTCTGGCTCCAAGTACCTCCTCGGAATCTCCGGTCTGTCGCTCGTTGCGGCAATCGTCTACGCGTTCACGGTGAACCCGTCCGACCTTGGCGTCATCGCGATCCTCGGTCTGATGGTCGCAGCGGGTCTTCTCGTCGGCATCGGGCTGAAGAACAACGACGGTGACGCCGCAACCATCGAAGAAGCCGTCGCGGCCTCCGCCGAGGCACCGCGCGACAGTGCCTGGCCCGCGGTCTTCGCCCTCGGCCTGGCGCTCACCGCAGTTGGTCTCGCAACAGTGCCGGTGGTGTTCTTGCTCGGCATCGTCGCCCTCGTCGCCGGTGGCGCCGAGTGGCTGATCACGAACTGGGCGGACCGCGCGTCGGTCGACCGCCGCTACAACAACGACGTTGTCCGCGTGAAGACGATCGGACCGCTCGAGTACCCGGTTGCCGCGGCAGTCGTTCTCGGGGTGGTGGCGTACCTGTTCTCGCGCGTCATGCTGACCGTCTCGAAGGAGACGGCCCCGATCGTGTTCATTGCGGTCGGCACGGTCGTGCTTGTGATTGGTTTCCTGGCCGGCACCAGGCCCTCGTTCCGCGGCAAGCCGCTCGTGGCGTCGATCAGTGTCGTCGTTCTCGCTCTCGTTGTTGCCGGTGTCACCACCGGCATCCAGGGCGAGCGTGCCGAGCTCGCAGAGGCGAGCGCAGGCGATTTCTACGACGCGTCACACCGCGAGTGCGGCGCCGAGGAGAGCGAGCACTTCGACCATCACGCCGGTAACACCGTGAACCTGCGCGCATCGGTCCTTGCGACGGTGTTCGTGAAGGACGGCAAGGCGTATGCAGAGCTGATCGGCATGCCGAAGCCCACCGACACCATCACGATCGCCCGTTCGAACGCCGTGAACATCCTCTTCCGCAACCTCGACGAGAAGGAATACCGCATGGTGATGCACCTCGGCGAGGCAAAGGTCGGGACCACGGGCACGGTGGAGAAGGTCGAGACGTGCACGCAGCTGGCGGGCAAGAACCAGGAGCAGTTGCTCACGGTGACGATCCCCAAGCCGTCCGCCGCCTTCAAGGACGGGTACTCCATCGAGGTGCCCGGCGCCGAGGGCGTCATCAAGGTGATGGTGCCGTGATGAACCGCGTCAACGAACACACATCGGAAGAGAAGATGGAAACGAACCCCACCCCGAAGAACCGTCGTGGTCGTCGCGCGTACGTTGCTCTCGCAGCGGGCGCGGGCCTGTTCCTCACCGGCTGTGCCAGCAACGCACCGCAGGACATCTTCCAGCCGAAGGGCCCGAACGCGAACGACATCAACAACCTGCAGAAGCTCGTGTTCCCCATTGCCGGCGTGGTCGGCGTCATCGTTCTCGGTCTTGCCACGTACATCTTCCTGAAGTTCAAGGACCGTGGCCAGCCGATCCCGGCCCAGGCACACGGCAAGCCGATCGTGGAGATCACGCTCACCGTCATCCCCGCGCTGATCCTCACCGTCTGCGGCGTGTTCACGTTCCGCACCATTTTCGACCTGGCCAAGACCAGCGACACCCAGATGGTCATCAACGTCACCGGCCAGCAGTGGTGGTGGGAGTACGACTATCCGGCGCAGGAAGAATTCGGCATCAAGACACCGATCATCACCTCCGGCCAACTCGTGCTGCCGGTGGGCACCAAGGTGCTCCTGCGCGAGACCAGCCGAGACGTCATCCACTCGTACTGGATCCCCGCGCTGAACGGCAAGAAGGACGCGGTCCCCGGTCGCATCAACCTTCTGCGTCTCGAGGCGGACAAGCCGGGCATCTACGCCGGTCAGTGCACCGAGTTCTGCGGGCTCTCCCACGCCAACATGCGCATGGAGGCAGTCGCTCTCTCCAAGGAGGACTTCGCGAAGTGGGTGGCCAACCAGCAGGCCGCGTACACGAAGCCGGCTGCGGGCACCCTCGCCGCCGAGGGCGAAACCGTCTTCCTGAACCAGTGCGTGCGCTGTCACCAGGTGAACGGGCAGAAGAAGGCCGACGGGACAGCGGTGATCGCGGCTCCCGACGAGAACGTCTATGCGGGCGCCGCGCCGAACCTGAGCCACCTCATGTCGCGCAACACCTTCGCCGGTGCGATGTTCGACCTTTTGAGCAAGTCCTGCCGTGACGACGTGTGGAAGGCGAAGCCCGAGGAATTCGGCGCCAAGTACCTGAAGGGCGTCACCAGCGAATGCCTGAACGAGTCCCAGTTGCGCGCCTGGCTGCGCAATGCACCGGCCCAGAAGCCGATGTACGCGGACCCCACGAAGTTGATGCCGACCAACGGAAAGTACCGCGGCATGCCGGCGCTCGGTCTCACCGAAACAGACATCGACAAGCTTGTCGCTTACCTCTTGACCCTGAAGTGATCGGAGAAAATCATGGCGATCATTGAACGACCCAGCACGGAAGTAGCGGCACCGGTTGTCGCCACCCCGAGCAACAGCCTCGGTGGCTTCAAGCGGCCGATGATGGAGTCCGGGTGGAAGTCCTGGCTCTTCACCGTCGACCACAAGAAGATCGGCATCATGTACGGCGTCTCGGCGATGTTCTTCTTCATCGTCGGTGGTGTCGAGGCGTTGCTGATCCGTCTGCAACTCGCCGCCCCCAACGGCAAGGTGCTGAACGCGGACGTCTACAACCAGATGTTCACGATGCACGCGACAACGATGATCTTCCTCTTCGCCATGCCCATGGCGGCGGCATTCGCCAACTACTTCCTGCCGCTGCAGATCGGCGCGCGCGACGTGGCGTTCCCCCGTCTGAATGCCCTCTCGCTGTGGCTGCTCATCGTGGGCGGCGTGGTGCTGAATGCTTCGTGGTTCCTCGGCGGTGCCGCCGACGGTGGTTGGTTCATGTACGCACCGAACTCGGGCCCGATCTTCTCGCCGTCCAACGGCGTGGACTTCTGGACCCTCGGCCTGCAGATCGCCGGTATCGCGTCGTTGATCGGCTCGATCAACCTGATCGTGACCGTGCTCAACATGCGCGCCCCGGGCATGTCCCTCATGAAGATGCCGGTGTTCACCTGGATGATCCTGGTGGTGCAGTTCCTCCTGGTGTTCTCGCTGCCGGTCATCACGGTGGCGCTCGTCCTGCTGATGTTCCAGCGTTCCTACGGGGCGACGTTCTTCGACGCCTCTGCCGGCGGTGACCCGCTGCTGTGGCAGCACCTCTTCTGGATCTTCGGTCACCCCGAGGTGTACGTGCTGATCCTGCCGTCCTTCGGCATCATCTCCGAGGTTCTCCCCACGTTCGCGCGCAAGCCGTTGTTCGGTTACCCGTTCGTGGTGTTCTCCGGTGCGTCGATCGGTCTCGTCGGGTTCGGTGTGTGGGCCCACCACATGTTCGCCACCGGCCTCGGGCCGGTGTCGGTCGCGGTGTTCTCCATCGCCACCATGGCGATCGCCATCCCGACCGGCGTGAAGATCTTCAACTGGCTCCTCACCATGTGGGGCGGCAAGATCTGGTACACGACCGCAATGAAGTTCGCGATCGGTCTTGTGCTGCTGTTCACCGTCGGTGGTCTCTCGGGCGTCACGCACTCGATCGCACCGTCTGACACCCAGCAGACCGACACGTACTACATCGTCGCCCACTTCCACTACGTGCTGTTCGGCGGCATGGTGTTCGGCTTGTTCTCCGGCTTCTACTACTGGTGGCCGAAGGTCTTCGGCAAGATGCTGAACGAGAAGATGGGCTCCTGGAACTTCTGGCTGATGTTCTTCGGCATGAACCTCACGTTCGGACCGATGCACATCCTCGGTCTCCAGGGCCAGCCCCGCCGCATGTACATCTGGACGGAGGCGCGCGCCGGCGAGGGGTTCTTCAACCTCGGTTTCTGGAACATGGTCGCGTCGGTCGGTTCGCTGATCCTGGCGATCGGCGTGCTGGTCTTCCTCATCAACGCCTTCTACACCTGGAAGAAGGGCCCGAAGGCCGAGCTCGACCCGTGGGACGCACGCACGCTCGAGTGGCTCGCCACCAGCCCGCCGAAGGCACACAACTTCGACCGCATTCCCGTGGTGCACCACCTCGACGAGTTCTTCCACCGCAAGTACGAAGAGGACACCGCAACGCACACGATGCGCAAGGTGGCCGACGGCGCCGACCTGGTCCGTGCAGAGGAAGCAGCAGCAGACGGTCACATCCACCTGCCGAGCCCGTCGTACTGGCCGCTCGTGCTGTCCATCGGTGTGGGCGTGCTCGGCCTCGGTGTCATCTACGGCGTGCCCGTGATGGTCGTCGGTGCCGCAGTGATCCTTCTCGCGTCGTACGGCTGGGTCCTCGAACCCTCCGTGGCAGCGGATTCGGAACTTGACCCGCCGTCCGGTGACGGCCACACGAAGGAGATCGCTCCCCTTGGCTGACGTCGCTGTTCATCACGAGACCGATCACGGTCATCATTCCTCGACCGGCTTGTCCAACAACAAGCTGGCAATGTGGTTGTTCCTGGGGTCGGAGTGCCTGCTCTTCGGCGGTCTCATCTCCACCTACATGCTGTACCGCGGCCGCGTGTCGAACGGTCCGCACCCCTCGGCCATCTACGACATCCCGTTCACGTCGGTCAGCAGCTTCGTTCTTCTCATGTCCTCGTTGACCATGGTGCTGGCGGTGACGTCGGCACAGCGCGGCGACGACAAGAAGACGAGCCTGTGGCTGATTGTCACGGCACTGCTCGGCGCCACCTTCATCGGCGGCCAGGTGTACGAGTTCACCACCTTCTACCGCGAGGGCCTGGGCTTCACGACCAGCCTGTTCGGCTCCAGCTTCTACGCACTCACCGGATTCCACGGTGTGCACGTGTCCGTGGGTGTCATCTTCCTGCTGTCCACCATGGGCATCATCAAGAAGAACCGCATCACGGGGACCAAGGCCGAGGTCGTCGAGCTCATCGGTCTGTACTGGCACTTCGTCGACATCGTGTGGATCGTCATCTTCACGCTCGTCTACCTGATTCCGGCCTGATCGAGAGGACATCATGAGCGCAGCCACCGAATCGCACACCGACTCGCACGACCACGGTCTGAGCGACGCCGGCTACATCAAGATCGCCCTCATCCTCGCCGCCATCACGGCGCTCGAGGTGTCGACCTACTACGTCGACTTCGGGCCTCTCTTCCTGCCGTCGTTGCTCATCATGATGGTGGTCAAGTTCGTGATGGTCGTGTCGTACTTCATGCACCTGAAGTTCGACAACAAGATCTTCAGCTTCCTCTTCTACGTGGGTCTCGCCCTGGCGTTGTTCTGCTACATCGTCGCGCTCGCCACGTTCAAGTTCTTCATCGCCTAGCGAAAGGCCGGGCCGACCGTGTTGGCTGCCGGATACGACATCTCCACGAACACCGATCCGTGGCGTTTCCAGTTGCACCTGGAGATCTGGCTGCTCATCGCCGCGCTGATCTTCGGCTACGTCTACGCGGTGCGCGTCATCGGACCGAAGGTGGCGCCCGCGGGCCACATCGTGTCGCGCAGGCAGGTGTTCACATTCTCCCTGATGATCGGTCTTCTGTGGCTGAGCACCGACTGGCCGATGCACGACATCGCCGAGGAGTACCTCTATTCGGTGCACATGGTGCAGCACATGAGCCTGACCATGTTCATCCCCCCGTTGGCCCTAATGTCCACGCCCGAATGGCTGTTCCGCATCATCATCGGTGAGGGCCGGGTGCGCCGGGTGGCGGGCTTCGCCACCAAGCCAGTGGTGGCAGCAATCGTGTACAACGTGGGCGTCATGGTGTCCCACGTTCCCGGCGTGGTGAACGTGAGCGCCAGCAACAGCCCCGTGCACTACCTGGTGCACGTGTTCCTGATGACGACGGCGTTCATGATGTGGACACCGCTGGTGTCGCCGGCGCGCGAATGGCGGGTGAGCGACGGCACGAAGATGATCTATCTGTTCTCCATGTCTTTCGTGCCGACCATCCCGGCTGGGTGGCTGACCTTTGCCGAGAACCCCGTGTACAAGCACTACAACACGCCGGTGCGCGTCTGGGGCGTGAACGTGATGTCGGACCAGCAGGCGGCCGGCGCCATCATGAAGCTCGGTGGCTCGGTGTTCATGTGGATCATCATCATCTTCATCTTCTTCCGCAGGTTCATGCGGGGCTTCTACGGCCAGCAGTCCTACGACCGGTCGCAGCAGATTCCCGATGCGGAGGTCGTCGGCACCGACTCGCGCCTGACCTACGAAGAGGTCGAGGAAGCGTTCCGTCGCACGAAACCCGCGACAGAAGACCCACACGCACCGGCGTAGCCACGTGCGGGTCATCGACATTCCCTCTGACGCGCCGGTGCGTCTCTTGGTGGCCCGGTGGTGCCTGGACGAATGGGCACACCTGTTCCCTGACGACACCGAGCAGTGGTATCTGGACATGTACGCCGACGCGGACTCCACCGGTGACCGCCCTCCCCACGCACTGGTCGCCATCGACGGCGATGAAGTGGTGGGCACCGCATCGCTCGTGCCCGATGACGACCTGCCCGGCGCAACCGAGCCCGGGCCGTGGCTGGCAGCGGTCTACGTGTTGCCGACCCACCGTGGCCGTGGCACCGGGCGGATGCTGGTGAACGCGGTCATGAACAGGGTTGCGTCCGACATGTGGCTCTACACCGAGGACGAGATGACCTGGTACGAATCGATGGGGTGGTCACGGGTGCGCGACTCGGAACTGAACGGTCGTCGTGTGACCGTCATGCACTGGCGACCCGACTAGCTCCAGCGGAACCGGCGGGCGGCAACAGCAGGTGCCACCACGGCCCACACCGCCAGAACGACCCACGAGAGGCCGACGCGGTTGCCGACACCCGTCAGGCAGTCGCGCAGGACGTCGGCCAGTGCGGCGGAGGGCAGGAGTTCGGCGGCCGAGCGCAGTGGCGCGGGCAATGACGACATGGGAATCACCATCCCGCCGAGCAGCAGGAGCAACAGGTACAGACCGTTCTGGGCGGCAAGGTTGATCTCGCCGCGCAGCATGCCGGCGAGGGTCAGGCCGATCCCGGTGAATGCCGATGTCCCCAGCAGGACCGCAGGAATGACGAGCAGGACGGCTGTGTCGCCGCCGTGCCACCCGAGGAGAAGCCCGAGCGGGACGAGGATGACCAACTGCAGCAGCTCGATGGCGAAGACGGAGAGCATCTTTGCCGTCACGAGCTCGCCCCGACGCAACGGTGTGGCGCCGAGGCGCTTCAGCACCATGTAGCTGCGCTCGAACCCGGTGGCGATGCCGAGACTGACCATCGCCGTGGACATGATGGCCAGTGCGACCACCCCGGGCAGGAGGAAGTCGGGGGATTCCTGCGAACCCGAGGGAAGGACGTCGACGAGCGAGAAGAAGGTGAGCAGCAGCACGGGGATGATCAGTGTCAACAGCAGTTGCTCGCCGTTTCGTAGGACAAGCATGATCTCGGACCGCAACTGGGTGGTGACGCGCTTCATGACAGACCGCCCGTGATGCGCCTGTAGGCGTCCTCCAGCGATTCGGTTCCGGCATCGAGCCCGTTGAGGGGGAGTGATTTCTCCGCCAGCCACCCCGAGAGCATCGAAATGATGTGCGGCGTGGACGCGACATCGATCTCGTAGGCACCGTTGCCGCGTGGGTTCACACCGTGACCCAGGTGTGCCGAGAGGTCGACTGTGTCGAGGCCGTCGATGGAGGAGAACCGGATGGTGCTGCGCTGCCGCAGGAGTGTCCCGAGCGGGCCGGTCGATGCAACCCGTCCCTTCATGAACATGACAACGTTGTCGGCGATCTTCTCTGCCTCCGCCAGTTCGTGGCTGGCGAGCACGACCGTGCACCCGTCGGCGGCGAGTTGCCGCACAATGCCGCGGATGATGTCGCGGCCGTCGACATCGACGCCCGATGTCGGCTCGTCGAGGAACGCCACGTCAGGTCGTGCGGCAAGAGCCAGTGCCAGCGACACGCGCTGCTGCTCGCCGCCCGAGAGCCGCCGCCACGTCGCACCCGCGCGGTGGTCGAGGCCGACCCGAGCCACCAGGTCATCTGCATTCATGCCCCTGTCATGGAGGGCACAGAAGTGGGCGATGACATCACGCACGCGGGCACTGGGGTAGATACCGCCGCCCTGCAGCATCACGCCCATGCGTTCGGTCAGTTGGTTGTGCCCGGCGACGGGGTCGAGGCCGAGGACCGAGACATGGCCCGAATCGGCCGTGCGGAAACCCTCGCACACCTCGATCGTGCTGGTCTTTCCAGCCCCGTTCGGGCCCAGCACCACGGTGACCTCGCCGACGGGGGCGGAGAAGGAGACATGGTCGACGGCGGTGAGTTCGCCGTAGCGCACCACCAGGTTCTCCACCAGGACACCGTTCACGAAACCACACTACGGACAATCAACGGCTCGGGGGAAAGCGACGAGAGGTAGCCTGAAAAGCCTGTGATTGATGTTCGTTTGCTCCGATCGAACCTTGACGGCGTCCGAGAGGCCCTTGGCCGCCGCGGCAAGCCCGACGTGCTCGCGATGCTGGACGAGGCCGTGCGCCATGACGAGCGCTCGCGCGAGATCACTGCCGAGCGCGACACCATCCGCGCACGAGTGAACGAGCTGTCGAAGCAGGTCGGCGGTCTCCGCCGCGAAGGCAAGACATCAGAGGCAGAGGCGCTCCAGGCCGAGAGCCGCAACCTCGGTGACAAGGAAGCCGCGCTTTCGAACGAGGCAGACACCGTCCACGCTGCCCTGCGTGAGTGCCTCCTGCGCATCCCGAACCTGCCACATGCCGATGCCCCGAGCGGCGCCGATGATTCCGAGAACCCGGTGATGAAGGGGCCGGTCAACATGCCGGCTTCATTCGCCGATCACCAGCGTGTGCCCCACTGGGAGACGGCCGTCGCACTCGGCATCCTCGACAACGAGCGCGCCACGAAGATCTCCGGTGCGATGTTCACCATGCAGCGCGGTCTCGGCGCCACGTTGTCTCGCGCGTTGTGCCAGTACGCACTCGACATGAACGCCGATGCGTTCGAGGAGATTCGTCCGCCGTCACTGGTCACCACTGCCACGCTCACCGCGACCGGTCAGTTGCCGAAGTTCGAGCAGGACTTGTTCGCCGTGCGCGGCGAGCGCCCGCTGTATCTGATTCCGACCGCCGAAGTGCCGGTCACGAATATTTTCCGCGATGTGATCGTGAAGACCGAAGACCTTCCCGTCAAATTGTGCGCATACACTCCTTGTTTCCGTCGTGAGGCAGGTTCTTACGGTGCGCATGTTCGAGGTTTAAATCGCTTGCATCAGTTCGATAAAGT
>JBEGJV010000035.1:0-13048 GCA_041184385.1 Actinomycetota bacterium | reverse complement strand
GGCGGGATGCCGCCCGGCCACGAGGACGATGCGGGAAGGGTCGTGCGGATCTTCAGCACGCGGCGGCGCACTTCCTCGATGCCGAGCTGGTCGACGACCCACTTCAGGCGCGCGCGCAGCTTGTTGTCGCGGTTGCCGGTCTGGTCGAAGACGCGCAGGGTCGCCTCGATGGTGGGCAGAAGGTCCTCGCGGGTGGTGAACTCCTCCAGCGACAGCGCGGGGTGCGGCGTCGCGCCGAGACCACCGGCGATGAACACGCGGAACCCCTGTTCGATGCTGCCGTCCTCGCGCGTGCGCGACGCGGCGACGATGCCCACGTCGTTGAACATCGCCTGGCCGCAGTCGGTGGCGCAGCCGCTGAAGTTCACCTTGAACTTGCGCGGCAGGCGCTGGCCGAGAGGGTTGCGCACGAAGTGGCGGAACACGGCCTCGGCCCACGGGGTCACGTCGACCTTCTCGTACGGGCACGCACCGGCAAGGTGGCACGCCATCACGTTGCGGACGGTGTCACCGCACGACTCGCGCGACGTGAGGCCGACGGCGCCGATGATGCGCATGACCTCGGGGATCTGGCGCAACTCGACGAAGTGGAACTGGATGTTCTGGCGCGTGGTGATGTGGCCGAACCCGCGGCTGAAGTTCTCGCTGATGGTCGCCATCGCATCCCAGTGCTCGGGCCTGATGGAGCCAGCGGGGAACTTCACGCGGATCATCTGGTTCGTGCCGCCCTGGCGCTGGCCGTAGATGCCGTTGTTCAGGCGCATCACGCGGAAGACATCGTCGCTGATCTCGCCGTTCAGGTACTGCTCGATGGCAATCTCGAAGCGTGCGATGTCGCGCTGCTGCTCGGCATCCAGGTCGCGTTCGATGGGTGCGGGTGCGATGGTCATGGTTGTTCTCCGATTTCCTTGAGTGCGTCGGCAAGGGCGGTGCGCAGCCGGCGCGCGTTGGTGGGCGAGAGGTGGGCGACGAGACCGTTGCCGGCGTCGCCGACTCGCTCGACCGTCATCTGCACGCGGGGTTCCGCGTCGTCGTAGTCGTCGCTGACCGAGACGGTCCAAGCCACGGGCGTGGGGTCGTCGAGACCCTCGGGCAGGTCGGTGAGGTCCAGCTGCACGACGTCGATGGAGCGGCGCATCAGACTTCCGCCTCCTGGGTAATTGACGCCGGCGAGAAGTCGAATGCGGCGACGGCACCGATCACGATGGTGCTCGGTGCCTGGATCTGCACGTCGGCGAGCGCGTCGAGCGTGGTGCGCACGGTCTCCTGGTTGGCACGCGTGCCGAAACGGATGGCGGCGACCGGCATGTCGCCGGCGAGGCCTCCGGCCATCAGCCGTGCGGCGATCTGTGCGCGTTCGGCAACTCCCATGAGAATCACGATGGTGCCGCCCACCTGTGCGAGCGCCTCCCACGCGATGTTCGACGAACCGCCCTTCTCACGGTGGCCGGTGACGACGGTGAACGCCGGCGAGACGTTGCGGTGCGTCACCGGGATGCCTGCCGCCGCGGGAACGCCGATGGCAGAAGTGATGCCGGGCACAATCGTGTGAGCGATGCCGGCCTGCTGGAGTGCCTCTGCCTCCTCGCCGCCGCGGCCGAACACGAACGGGTCGCCGCCCTTCAGGCGCACGACCTCGAGGTCCTGCGCTCCGAGGTGGACGAGCAGCGTGTTGATGAGTTCCTGGGGTGTCGGGTTGCCCGGCTTCTTGCCGACGTCGATCAGTTCCACGCCGGGCTTCGCGAGCGCGATGATCTCGTTGCTGGCGAGTGCGTCGTGCACGATGACGTCAGCATTCGCGATGAGCCGCATCGCACGCACCGTCAACAGTTCGGGGTCGCCCGGACCGGCACCGACGAGATGGACGGTCACAGCGAGACCTCGGTGGCGATGAGCAAGGGAGTCTCGATGCCCATCTCGCAGATGGCACGGCTGATGATGGGTGTCCAGCTGACGTCCTCGGTGCTCTCGCCGCGCGCGTGGATCGATGCGCGCTCCTCGGCGAGCCGGTCGACGAGCCGGGCGAAGTCAGGACCGATCGCGGTCTCGAGCCGCGAGCGCAGGAACGACGCGAGCGCAGGTGACGCGCCGGCGGTCGACACGGTGATCATCAACTCGCCGCGGCGCATGGTGGCCGGCAGCGTGAAAGTGCAGCGTGCGGGGTCGTCTGCGGAGTTCACCCAGATGTTGCGGTCCTCGCAGTCGTCGTAGATGTGCTGGTCCACCTCGAGCACGCCGGTCGCGGTGATGACGAGGCGATAGCCCGCAACGTCGCCGCGCTCGTATTCACGCTCGATGATGGCGACGGGGAGGGCGCGCAGTTCGTCGACAACGGATGGCGCGAGAACCGTCACATCGGCGTCTGCCATCAACAACTGCTGCACCTTGCGGAGCGCGATGCGACCTCCACCCACCACCAGGACCGGACGGCCGACCAGGTTGAGGTTGACGGGGAACTGGGCCATAGAGAGTGGTCAGGATAGCCAATTCCCGACAAATCCAGTCAGATTTAGGGGGAATCCGCAATTTCCACCCCGTGCAGGGCTTCTTGAGATTCGGTGCTCCCGATTCGGCCCATGGCCGGGCCGAATCGCCCAACCCTCAGGCGGGCATCAGGCCTTGGTCAGGAGGGAGCGAGCGTGGCGGCGTCCGCCCAGTAGGCGTGGGTTCCCGAGCAGATCCGCTCGGGCAGTCGCACCCGGGCAATCGGCCCGTCGCCCGGGTTCCGCGCGTCGAACACCATGCAATGACTCTCGTCGTTCACGATGTCCGATGTGTAGGTCAGCAGGTACCCGTCATCCTCGGACGAGGCGTCCGGCCGCGGTGCGAACACGGTCTCGGAGCAGAACGTGCCGTCGGGGAAGCGGAACGTCTGCATATCGCCCGAGTGAACGTCGTGCTTGATGATCCCCTCGAAGGTGAACCAGCCGTCGGTCGGCAGTGCGGAGTAGGCGTACCGGTACGGCCTGCCCATCACGTTCGCGTTGATCATGCCGAACTCGGTGATGACATCACTGAGCGGGCCTTCCTTCGTCTCGCCGGTGCGCATGTTCATCTGCCAGCGGTAGGGGATCGACTGCATCGCGTACAGGTCGAGATATCGGAACAGTCGTTGGTCGACCGTCGCGTCTGCGGGGAGCGTCGGTGCGGGGTCCTGCTGGAAGTACCCGTCGACGATCACCCAGTCACCGTCCTCCCACGCGTTCATCCAGTGCAGGACGAACGTGGGGTCGAAGTCGAACCACTTGATCTCCGACCCCTTGCCGCGACGCGGAATGACACCGAGACGCATCGGAAGGTCCTCGTAGAAGCGGTTCGCGTACACGCCCTTCGGCAACAGGTCGGGGTCCCAGAACAACGGGCAGTCGTTCAGGACCGCGTAGTTCTGCGTGAAGCACATGTCGTGCGGCAGGCGCGCACCGGGCAGTTCGATCGGTTCGTACGTGACGAGATCGCCGTTCCTGTCCACCACGCCGTAGTGCATGAACGGCGCGGTCGTGCCGTAGTTGAAGAAGAACAGCTCGCCCGTTGCCTCGTCGACCTTCGTGTGCGCGGACGCTCCGGCCGCGGGGAACTTCCCGTTCCACGACTCCTTGCCCATGTCTGCGAGCGTCACCGGGTCGAGTCTGTAGAGATCGCCGCACTGGTAGAAGCTGCTGAGCGCGATTCCGCGGTGCACCACCACGTCGGTGGACGACGCGTCCTTCATGCGGGTGCGCGCGCCCCAGCCGTCCCCTCGCTCGGACTTCTTAGGTGACTCGGCCAGACCGGACCACAGTGCGCGGCCAGCCTCCTGCTCGGCGAGCATCCCGTCGGTGCGCACGAAGCGGTTGCGGTACTCCACGTGGCCTTCGCGGAAGGAGATCGAGTGGATCATGCCGTCGCCGTCGAACGGGTGGTAGCGCTCGCGGTTCGGCACCAGCGGGTTCTCGCAGTTGCGCAGGTACACGCCGTTCAGGTCGGACGGCAGTTCGCCCTCGACGACCGGGTCGACATCGGTCCACTCGCGGTTCTGCGGGCGCCATGCGCCGGAGCGGTAGGGGTGCGTGTCGTCGGACGGAAGGAACGACCTGAATTCGTGCTCGAGTCTCGGTGCCATGGTCCCCCCGTGCGGCCATCCGGCGGCCGCCGTGCCGAAACCTTATGTCACCAGCGGATTTCGAACCAGCGCCGCATCTCGGACCCCGCCCGCACCACGAAGGGGCTGTCGTTCGCGCCGTTCGGCGGGCCGCTCTGCGGCTCGATGCACACGCCGTGCCCGGCGCGGTCGTACACCACCCAGTGCGAGCAGTTCGAGAAGAGCTTCATGCGCGTGTCGCCCACCGTGACCGTGGGGTCATCGAGCGGGTCGGCGAAGCAGTCGTCGACGTCGTTCGTCCGCGGGCGAACAAGTCGCCCCGTGGGGATGCCGTCGTCGCCGCGCTCGTACATGGTGCCGAACTCGGTGGTGAACGAGCACGGCCGTGCGAACCACGGGTGCCACCCGAGCATCATCGGTTGCTCGTGCTTCGCCGTGAACGACAGTTCCATCCGGATCTTCCAGTCGTGCATCGAGATGATGTGGAACAGGTTGCCCCGCCACGGCCACGGGTCACCGAGTTCGCAGCGCAGGGTGATAGAGGATTCGGTCTTGTCGTGGATGCGCCACTCGTTCGAGTGCATGAAGCCGTGCATCGCATGCGGTGCGGCGTTCAGCGGCAACTGACGCACGGTGCCCTTGTAGCGGATCCTGCCGTCGCGCAGCCGACCCGCGAACGGCGCCATCGGGTAGATGCCCCAGTCGAACTCGCCACGTCCGTCATCCGGTCCCGCGATGACCTCGGTGCCGTTCACACGCAGCGACGACACGCGGCCGCCAACGTCGGGTTCGATGATTGCCGTCGCTGCCGCGGAACTGATGGAGAGACCGGCCACGGCAGAGACGATAGGTGAGCGGGTGCCTCGGTAGGGTGGCACGCCATGCGGGGACTCGGCACGTTGATCAACACCGCCACGGTTCTCGCCGGCGGTGGTGTCGGGTACCTCGTGGGGCACCGAATACCGGAGGGCATCCGCACCGTCGTCGTGCAGGTCATCGGACTGGCCACCCTCGTGATGGGTGTCGACTACGTGCTGCAATCGCACAACCTCGTGTTCCCGCTCGTCGGCTCCGTCATCGGCGCGGTCATCGGCGAGCTCGTGCGCATCGAGGAGGGCCTCGAGAGGCTCGGCGGGTGGCTGAAGCGGAAGTTCACGCGCGAGGGAAGCGACTCGAGGTTCGTCCAGGGTTTCGTCACGGCGTCGCTGTTGTTCTGCATCGGGCCGATGACCATCCTCGGCGCGATCGAGGATGCGAGCGGCAAGACGCCGCAGATCTACATCATCAAGGGAACGCTCGACGGGTTCATGACGGTCATCTTCACCACCGCCTACGGCATCGGCGCCATGTTCAGTGCCATCGGGGTGTTCGTCGTGCAGGGTCTGTTGACCCTGGGGGGAACGGGTCTTGATTCGCTACTCACGGACCGGATGCGCACGGAAATGTTCGCGGCCGGCGGGTTCACCGTGCTGGCTATCGGTCTTAACCTGCTGGAAATCAAGCGAATCAAGCTCGGATCGCTCCTGCCGGGTCTGGTTGTGACCCCCTTGCTGGTCGCGGTTTTCGCCCGCTAGTAGCCTCCGAAGCATGATCTCGCGGCGTCTCGGACGTGCTCTGCTGTCCGTCTGCGTGGCCTCGGCCGGACTCGTGATCGCGCCCGTCTCGGGTGCCTCGGCGGCAACGGTTGATTATGTGGTCACCCGCACCGACGGCTCCACGTACGTTGCCTCCCTTACGACGGCCGCCGCGGCCGACCTCGCGTCGCAACCGGGCATCAAGTTCGTCGAGCCCGACGAGCAACTCGGTCTCTCCGACGGTCTCATCTCGTCAGCGGATTCGGTGACCGGCCTTGACGCCCCCGAGGGCGCGAAGGAGGGTGACATCATCCCGGGTCGGTTCATCGTCTCGTTCCGCACGGCATCCGCCGCCCGCGTCGCGTCGCGCAACACCGGCGACGGGTTGATCGCGGCCTTCTCGAACGCCATCAACGGCTTCGTCGCGGACCTGACACCTGAGCAGTACGACTCGCTCGCGAACGACCCCGATGTGGTCGCCATCGAGCCCGATGCCGTGGTGTTCCCGGACACCGACCAGTCGAACGCAACATGGGGTCTCGACCGCATCGACCAACGCTCGCTCCCGCTGACGTCGAAGTACTCGTACACGTCCACCGGTGCGGGGGTCACCGCCTACGTCATCGACTCGGGAATCCGTGCCACGCACACCGATTTCGGTGGCCGCGTGAGGTCCGGGTTCACCGGCGTGTCGGACGGCAACGGAACGAACGACTGCATGGGCCACGGCACGCACGTGGCCGGGACCATCGGGTCGGCAACATGGGGCGTCGCGAAGAACGTGTCCCTCGTGCCCGTCCGCGTCTTCGGATGCACCGGCGGCAGCAGTTGGTCCACGATCCTCGCCGGCATCGACTGGGCCATCAATGACCACCAGGCCGGTGTGCCGGCAGTCGCGAACCTGTCCCTCGGTGGCGCGTATTCGTCCGTCGTGAACGCGGGGATCGCGAAGGCCGTCGCGGACGGCATCTCCGTCTCGGTCGCCGCCGGTAACAACACCACCGACGCCTGCACCGCGTCACCCGCGAGCGAACCCACGGCGATCACGGTCGGTGCGACGACGTCGAATGACTGGCGCGCGAGCTTTTCCAACTTCGGTGCGTGCGTCGACCTGTTCGCGCCCGGCCAGTCGATCACGTCCACCTGGTACACCAGCGACACGGCAGCGGCCAACCTGAGCGGAACGTCGATGGCCACGCCGCACGTCACCGGTGTTGCTGCGCTGTACCTGCAGTCGAATCCCACGGCCACCCCGGCAATGGTCCAGTCGGCCATCGTCAATGCCGCCACCATCGGTGCCGTCCAGGACGCACAGGCCGGTTCGCCGAACCGCCTTCTCTACATGTCGTCCTTCGCCCAGGCCCCCGCGGGTGTCCCGTCGGCCACCGGCACGGTCACCGCGACACCCGGTGACACGCGTATCTCCCTGACGTGGAACACCCCCTCGTTCGACGGTGGTGCGCCCATCACCGACTACGTCATCCAGTTCGCGACCGACGGCAGCACGTGGACCACGTTCGCCGACGGCATCAGCACCTCCCGCACCGCCACGATCACCGGTCTCATCAACTACACGCCGTACACGGTGCGGGTCGCCGCCGTGAACTCCGTCGGCACGGGTGCCTACGGCGCCACTGCGTTCGCCACGCCGGCACCCGCGGGTGTCCCCTCGGCCCCGCGGAGCCTCACCGCCACTGCCGGTCGCCAGATGGCATCGCTCTACTGGTCGGCCCCGCTGTCGAGCGGTGCGGCTGCCGTCACTGACTACGTCATCGAGTTCCAGACCGCGGCCAACCCCTCATGGACCGTCGCTCCCGACCCCGTGTCCACCGCGCTGTCATCGACGATCACCGGTCTCACGCCGAACATCGGGTACGCGTTCCGCGTGCGCGCGATCAACTCGGTGGGCAGCAGCACGGCGAGCAACGAGTTCCAGGTGACACCGACAGCGAGCACCGCACCGACCGCGCCGCGCTCGGTGAGCGCCACCGCGCGCCTGCTCGGTGCAACTGTTGCGTGGACGACCCCGCTCGACAACGGCGGTGGAGTCATCACCGGGTACGTGGTCGACTACTCCGAGGACGGCACCACGTGGTCCGCTCCGCAGAGGGTGGACGCGAACGCGAGACTCCTCGTGCTCGGTTCGCTCCGTGGCGGCATCCTGCACACGGTGCGGGTTCGTGCGCTGAACGAGTTCGGCACGTCGTTGCCGGGCACCGCAACCGTGACGCCGACTTCACCGAGCGTCCCCACCGCGCCGAGGCTCAGCACGGTGAACACCGGGTACAACTACCTGGCCGCGTACTGGTCCACCCCCGTCTCCGACGGTGGTTCGCCGATCACCGGGTACGCAGTCGAGTACTCCACGAACGGCGGAGGCTCGTGGGTCCGCGGCGCCACGCTCGCGTCGACTTCGCGTTCGGCGATGCTGACCGGTCTTGCCGGTGGCACCGCCCACAGTGTCCGCGTTGTCGCACTGAACTCGGTCGGCTGGAGCCCTGGTTCCAACGTGATCGTCCAGGTCCCGTTGCAGATCCTGCCGCCCAGTGCACCGCGATTCCTCTCGGTGTTCTCATCGGGGACATCGGCCACGCTCAGCTGGAGCGTGCCGCTGACCTCGAATGGTGACGCCATCTTGTCGTACGCGGTCTGGCAGAGCACGGACGGCACGAACTTCTCGCGCATCGCGAACCTCCCCGCACTGACGCGCTCGTACTCCGTGCCGGGACTCGAGAGCGGCATCACGTACACCTTCTACGTCACGGCGTCGAACAGCATCGGGGCGAGCGCCGCCTCGAACACGGTCTCCGCGCAACCGCGAATCGCGGGAGCCCCCTCGACACCGGCAGGTCTGGCCGCCGCGGTCAACACCACCACGGTCACGCTGACGTGGTCGCCGTCGGCCGCGCCGGCGTCGGCTCCGGTCACTGATTACGTCGTTGAGTACGCGGTGGCACCGTCCACCACGTTCGTCGTCTTCAACGACGGCGTCAGCACCACGACCTCGGCACGGCTCACCGGTCTCACGCCTGACGTCCAGGTGGCGTTCCGCGTGAAGGCGCGCAACCGGTACGGCGACAGCCCCTACTCCTCGACGGTCACTGCGACCCCACGGTCCGTGCTGTCGGCACCGTCTGCCCCGCAGAACCTCGGAGCCTCCGCGGGTGACGGCCGTGTCGGTGTGGCATGGTCCGCACCGCTATCCAATGGTGGAAGCGTCATCACGGCCTACACCGTGTCGGCATCGAGCGGATCGACCGTTGCGGGAACCTGCAGCACCACGGGCGCGCTGTCGTGCATCGTGAACGGCCTCACGAACGGGGTGACCTACACCTTCACCGCGACCGCGACGAACGCCATCGGCACGAGCGCCGCGAGCGCCCCGACCACCGCTATCCCCACGGCAACCGCCCAGCAGCCGGTGGCGGCCCCCAGCTGGGGTCTTGACCGCATCGACCAGCACAACCTGCCGCTCGACAGCCTGATCACACGCCCGAACAACGGAAGCGGCGTCACGGCATACATCATCGACACCGGGATCCTGGCCACTCACAGCCAGTTCGCGGGCCGCGTGGCCACCGGGTACTCGGCCATCTCCGACGGACGGGGATCGTCGGACTGCAACGGCCACGGCACCCACGTGGCGGGAACGGTCGGTGGCTCCACCTACGGCGTGGCGAACGGCGTGACGCTCGTGCCCGTGCGCGTCCTTGACTGCTCGGGTTCGGGCAGCACCAGCGGTGTCGTTGCCGGCATCAACTGGATGATCGACAACCACGCTGCCGGTGTGCCGGCCGTCGCCAACCTGTCGCTCGGCGGCACGTACAGCGCGACCCTGAACGACGCGGTCGCGCGCGCGGTTGCCGACGGGATCACCATGGTCGTCGCCGCCGGCAACTCGAACGCCGACGCGTGCCTGTCGTCGCCCTCCAGCGCGTCAGCGGCGATCACCGTCGCGGCGTCCACGAGCTCGGACTACAAGGCGAGCTACTCGAACTACGGCGCGTGCGTCGACCTCTTCGCACCGGGATCGTCCATCGTCTCTGCGGGCATCTCCTCCACCACCGCGACCGCGACGATGAGCGGAACGTCGATGGCATCGCCGCATGTCGCCGGCGTGGCCGCGGCGATCCTCGCCAACTCGCGATTGCTGACGCCGTCGCAGGTTGCCGACCGGTTGCGCAGTGACGCCACAGTGTCCGTGCTGTCCGGCGTCGACGCAACGACAACGAACACTCTCGCGTTCCTCTCCACCCCCGCGGTCTCGTCGCTCAGCACGTTCGAGGGCACCGAGGTCGTCGTCGCCAACTCCGTGGAACAGGTGGCCGACGAACTGACGTCCTCGGCGCCGTCCGCACCCGACGGGTACGACGTCGTGGATGAACCAGCGGTCGGCAAGCCGCCGGCCTCGCCCGCGGCCTCACCGTCGGTGGCCTCGCGTCCCGCGATCAAGTCCATCAAGCAGGTGGGAAAGAACTTCCGCGTGACGGTGTCCGCCGCCGCCGGGGTGCGGGTGAAGGTGTACCGGAACGGCGTGCTCGTTGCCTCGGGCACGAAGCGCGTGTTCACCGTGCCGGTCGGGCGCATCAAGACCGCGCGATTCAGCGTCTCCTCGTAGAGTTGCCGTGTGCAATCCAGGGGTCGCATGCCGACGTTCGTTGTGTGCGCTCTCGCGTCACTGACCACCCTGTCTGCCTGCTCCTCCGGCGGCAAATCGGATGGCACGACGACCACGGCGGTATCCGCACCCATCGGGACGACCACCACGTCGGCACCACCGGCAGACAGCGCGGTCACGTGGACGAACTGCGGTGACATCGAGTGCGGTGTCCTGCACGTGCCCTCCACCCATCGCCAGCCCGGGAGCGGTCCGATCAACGTGGGTGTGTACTCCCGCGCGGCCGTGACGCCCCGGGTGGGGACGCTGGTCCTGTTGCCGGACTACGACGGCCCGACCGCGCGCGACCTGGCGACATCGCCGACCGTGCACGTCGGTGCCGCTGCGCGGCAGTTCGACGTTCTCGCGGTGTCGCCTCGCGGCTTCTTCGACTCCACGCCGTTGCCGTGCTCGCTTGATGCCCCGTACATCGCGCCCGAGAGCGACGCGTCCGCCGCATCCGCGGCGTGCCGTTCGAACGAGTCGCTGGAGGCATCGTCGTACGGCGTGATCGAGAGCGTCGCGGACCTCGAGACACTCGTGACGTCGCTCCGCACCGGCCCGGTCTCCGTCGTCGGGTGGGGCAGGGGCGCGACCATCGCCGCGACGTGGAAATTGATGCACCCGACCTCGATCACATCGATGGTTCTCGACTCTCCCGAGGACCCGGGCGTGTCGCCGATCAGGGTCGCGGCGATGAACCGCACGGCCGAGGACGCAGCCGTGAACGCGGTGATGGCATGGTGCACCGCGCACATCTCCTGCCCGCTGTTCGAGAACGCCGGGAAGCGCGTGGGCCTGGTGGCCGAGCGCATCCGGGACGGCAGGGCGAACGCCGGTGCGACGATGGCCACGTTCCGCCTGGCGTTCCTGAGGGCCGTTGCCACCGGTGACTATGGGGCGCTGTTCCAGGCGCTGGCACTGGCGGAGAACGACGACTACGCCCGTCTCGTCGAGTTCGCCGATGTGAAGGCCCCCGGCGCCGCCGGTCGCGTGGCGGCACGCATCGCCGGCACGTGCAGCGACCTCTCCGCAACGGATGCCGAGGAGATCATCGCTGCCGATGCCGGGTTCGAGGAGACGCTCTTTCGCATCGGCTCCGGTGACACGTTCCCGCGGGTGTGCATCGGGATGCCCGAGTCCGCCGACCCCCTGGGGTTTGTGACGGCAGTGGACGGTGCGCGCGGGTCGCGCGTGCAGGTGTTCGTGTCGGCGACGGATGGAGTGACGTCGCCGGCGATGGTGCAGGCATTCGCGAAGCGCGCGGCGTGGAAGTTCCGCGCGGTGAAGGCGAACGGCCATCTCGTGGTGGGGCGCGACCGCACCACGACTGAATGGGTGTCGAACTTCCTGCTCGGCTAGAGACCGGCGATTGCCGCTCCTCGCGACGCCGGGTCGTCCTCGATCGTCACGGGTGCGGAGTCGTCAGCCACTGCCGTCTCGCGGCGCATCAGCGCGAACACCACGGCACAGAGCGCGTATGCCACCGCGACCATCGTGAGAATCGAGAAGTACGAGGTGGCGTACGTGAGGCCGAGCCCGGCGAGGATGCCGGCCAGGTAGGCCATGTTGTAGCTGAGGTCGTAGATCGCGAAGGTTCGTCCGCCCGCACCGCGCGCTGCGTTCTTCTGGATGGTGGCGTCCGTGCACACGCGCAGGTTCTGGAAGAGGAACGCGCATGCGAAGAGGCCGGCCATGAAGGCGTTCCGGGTGTCCACCACGAGGGCCCCGCACAGTGCAACAGCCGACAGTGAGTAGGCGAGGACCGCCATGGACCTGCGGGGGAAGCGCTCGTTGAACCACTCCGCGGTGGTCGATCCCGCAAGAGTCCCGGTGCCGCATGCACCCGCCGCGAGCGCGTACCCGGATGCCGACCCCGACATGCGGGCATCGATGACGAGGAGCACGATCGAGAACATCGCGCCGGACAGCAGGCGGTGGGCGCTCGTCGACGCGATGGCATAAACGAACTTCGCCTCCGACAGTTTCTCCCTCGCGTCGGACCACTCCGCGATGGTGTGGTCGGTGCCGCCACCCAAATGTGCGCGGACCCGCGAGTACCGAACCCCGGAGACTGCGTGCAACACCGCGGCGCCGAGGATCGTCGCCGTGCCGAAGAGGCTCATGCCGCCCACCCCGATGCTCCCGCCGACCGCGCCGGCGACACCGCCGACGGTCAGTAGGAGCGAGTCCATCGCGACCAGTTCGTGCTGGCGCACGATGTGGCGGACCGAGACAGAGCGCGCCGTGTACATCACGCGGTTCAGGCACAAGGACGCTCCCCACAGCACCAGGAGCGGGGTCTGCCCGCCGGCCGCGATCACGCATGCCATGGTGAGCGCGATGATGACCCGCGCCGCTTGGCCCCCGGCGAGGATGCCGCGGCGCGAGACGCGGTCCGCGATGACGCCTGCGAGGGGACCGGCCACCACGAGAGGAACGAGGGCCGCGACGACTGTCTGCATCAGGCGTGAGACCGTTGGCCCGTCCGACTTCATGAACAACAGGTGATGCGCGAGTGTCACCGTCATCATCGCGTCGGCCACCTGGCTGAGGCCCTGGCCCGCCACGAACCGCCGGACGTCGGCGAACCTCAACAGCTGGCGCCTGGTGACGTGGAGATTGTTGTCCTGCCTGGTGAATCCGCCTGGTGCAACAACGTCGAGCACGTTCCTACTGTGCCCCACGAACATGAACGCGCGGCCACGCCCACGTCACATTGAGGTGACTATTCACAAT
>JBEGJV010000034.1:0-13252 GCA_041184385.1 Actinomycetota bacterium | reverse complement strand
GTGACGGCCGAGTCGGTGGCGCAGACCCGGGAGCGTTTCCCGTTCCTGCAGGACCGCCGCTGATCAGGCCATCGAGTACGTGACGGGGAGTCGCTTCAACCCGCCCACGAAAATCGTCTTCATGAGCGCCGGGTCGCCGGCGAGCTCGAAGCGGTCCACCCTCTTCAGGATCTCGGTGAGCATCGCCTTGATCTCCATGCGGGCGAGCATCGCACCGAGGCAGTAGTGCACCCCGAAGCCGAACGACAGGTGCTTGTTCGGCGAACGGCCGACATCGAATCCGTACGGGTCGTCGAAGACGTCCTCGTCACGGTTCGCCGAGGGGTACGACAGCAGAACCGATTCGCCCTTCCTGATGGTGTGGCCGCTCGCGAGCGTGTAGTCCTGCGTCGCGGTGCGCATGAAGTGCTTCACCGGGGTGACCCAACGGATGATCTCGTCGGCGGCCGTCCCCACGAGCGACGGATCCTTCTTCAGCCTCTCCCACTGGTCCGGGTGCTGGATGAGCGCAAGGATGCCGCCTGCCATCGCCGATGCGGTCGTGTCGTGGCCCGCCGTGGCCGTGATGACGTAGTACGAGATTGTCTGCATCATCGTGAGTTCCTCGCCGTTGATGCGGCCGTTCGCAACGGCAGACGCAAGATCGGCCGTGGGGTTCGCCCGGCGTTCCTCCGTGATCTTCGTGAAGTACGCGAAGAAGTCCTGGATCACCTGCACGAGCGCGGCGGGGTCGTCGTCGCGTCGCATGTCCTCGTCGGCCGCGCCGAAGAGTTCCTGCGTGAGTTTCAGCATGCGCGGATAGTCACTCTCCGGGAGACCGAGAATGTGGAGGATCACGTTCAGCGGGTACTGCATCGCGATGTCCTGTGCGAAGTCGCACCTGCCGCCGAGTGACTCCAGCTTGTCGACGTACTCGACCGCGAGCCCGGCGAGCCTCTCGTCGAGCTTCGACAGGTTCTTCGGCAGGAACCACTCGCTCGTGACACCGCGCAGCTCGCGGTGCTCGGGGTCGTCGACATGGATCAGCGTGCGCAGCATGTGACCGTTCTCCGCCGTCCTCCTGTCGCCCTCGGCGGCACCGAGGACAGGCCGGGGCTCGTTCAGGAAGATGTCGTTGTGCAGCTCGATTTCGAGCACGTCAGCGTGCTTCGTGATCGCCCAGAACGGGTTCACGTCACCCGTGGGATGCTCCACCCACTGCACGGGTGCCTCACGGCGCAACGTCGCGCACGCTTCCTCGAAGAGCTGCTCGTCTGCGTACGCCGTCGGCGTGTAGAACACCGCTGCGGCCTGTTCGGGCGTCATGACCATGGTTCCCCCTTTGGTGACCCCATCTTTCCGCATTCACCGTCCGCCGTTCCAACCCTGGCCCACACCTAGTCTTGTCGGGTGGACCAGAGCGCACGGCGCAGGAAACTCTCGCGGATTGCGCCTTTCGTGGGCGTCCTCATCGGCGTGTCGGGTGTTGCCTTCGTGGTCCGCACGCTCGTCACGAGGTGGGACGACGTGCGCGAGAGTTTCTCCCGCGTGGACCTCCTGCCCCTCCTCGCAAGCGTCGTCATCGGCCAGTTGGCGATGACCCTCATCGGTGCGGTGTGGGTGCATCTCCTGCAATCGCGCGGCCACGATGCGCCGCGTCGCCGGGCGATGTCCTGGTACTACGTCGGCCAGCTCGGCAAGTACGTTCCCGGGGGGATCTGGCCCATCGTCGGCAGGGCCGAGCTCGCGGTCCGCGGCGGCGTCGCACGCGGCGACGCCTACCGGGCCACCGGCTACTCCCTCGTCAGCACGTACGCGGCGGCGACAGTCGCCGTGGGAATCGGATCCGTCGCTTCCTGGACGTACCCCGGCATCGGTGCCGCCGTGCTCGTGGGCGTCTTCGTCGCGTGGTTCGTGCTCGGGTCGGCCTCGTTCCGTTCGCGCATCGCGGCCCTCGGGGCACGCGTCGGCGGCCGGACGGTGTCGTTGCCGCCCCGTCGTGAGTTCTTCACGTTGACCGCAGTCCACGTCCCGGCGTGGGTCCTCATGTCCCTCAGCACGTCCGTCACGGCGCACGCTTTCGGGGCGCACATCAGCATCGCCCGGATGCTCTTCGTGACGTCCCTCTCGTGGCTCGCCGGCTTCGTCGTGGTGGGCGTCCCCGGCGGCATCGGCGTGCGCGAGTCGATCTTCACGGCGCTCGCAGGCGGGACGATCGGCACCCCCGTAGCCGTGTCGCTCGCGCTCGTCAGCCGCGTGGTGTTCATCTCCGTGGACCTGATCGGCGCCGCAGTGTCGTCGGCGGTGGCCGGCGCGACGCGCAGTGGCTCAGCGGAACACTGAGAGCTTCTCGCGCGGGATCTCCCGGCGCTGCCCGCTGAGGCTCTTCACGCGCAGGATGCGCACCATGAACCAGCGCACGTACCGCATGACGTAGCCGCGCAGCTCGAGCGTGGCCTTGCGCCACTTCATGTAGCGGTAGCGCCTCGCGGCCATGAGTGCCTGCTTGCGCACCAGTTCGCGGTGGAACTTGGCCACCTGCCGCCGCGGCTTCAGCGTTCCGTGACCCTCGTTCGGTCCGTGCAGCTCCGGCACGTGACCACCGAGCCCCGACAGATACCCGGCGTACGCGTACGCGAACTCGCCGAACACCACACGGTCGGTCTGGGACTCCCGAATCTCCTCTTCCGAGACCTCGACGGACACACACGACCCCGCATCCACGACCCGGCGGAGCATCTGCTCGGCGAACGGGGTGCGGCACACCACGAGGCTGATCCCGGTCTTCGTGAACACCGTGCTCGGTAGCCACGCGTCACCCACCACCAGGTCGGCAAGGAAGTTCCCGTGGTTGATGCACACGTGGCAGCGCGACGTGTTGAAGTGCCTGTCGAACGCCACCTGGTACCCGAAATCAACCCGGCGGCTGGCCGAGTACTGCCCGCCGTCCTTCGTGCTCACGGTGAGCTTGCCCACCGGTCCGCCGCCGCGGTACGAGATGTCCGTGATGTCGGCAGGCTCGAAGCCGAGGTACTCGCCCATCGCGTTGATGCTGTGGTGCGAGTACTGCCACCCGCACAGTAGACCGATCGTGACCACGATCTTCTGGCGCAGTTCCGGGGCGAAAGCGCGCACCCACGAGTACAGGCCCTCCAGCTCGCACGGGATGGCAACGATTGCGAGACGACCGGGCGTGTCGCGCAGCAGCCGCAGCGCAGACACCTGCGAGAGGTTGTGGTAGATGCTGCCCGGGAGCGTGTCCACGTCGTCTGCATCCGTCACCAACCGGGCGGCGAAGTCGATGCCCTCCACGTGGTCGAGCGCGATGACCGCGTCCACGTGCCCGCCGGTCAGCAACGAGCGCAGCAGTTCCTTGATGAGCCCGCCCGAGCTGGCCTTCACGTTCCGGTCGAGATCCGTGCTCTGCGCGAGGTGCACCGAGCGCACCACGCCGTACGGCCCGGGCGTGGCCCCGTCGAACAGGTAGTCCTGCAGGCCGGCGTAGTCGACACCGACTGCGGGGCACACTGACGCCGCCGCCGCCGAGCCGTTCGACTGCGGCTCGAAGATGAGGCTCCGCGGGTTCAGTTCGACCCTCACCGAGCCGTCCGCCATCTCGCATGCACCGCACCCGATGCACATCCCGGACGAGATGACCCCCGAGAGATCGTTCGTCACGTTCACTTCCGTGCCGCCCCGTCGATGAGGGTGAAGTTCAGCGCCGAGCGTTCCTTCACTGCCGGCAGCGCGGCAGAGATCCCCGCCGCGATCGCATCATGGTCCGCCAGGCACTCCGCAACTGCAGCGACCACCATGTCCGGCGTGGAGAGCGCATCTGCATCCATGCCGAAGCGCACGAGCCCGAAGTCGTCGAGCACCTCGCGGTACTTGTGGCTCCAGCCCACGACCACCGTGGGCGTGCACGTGGAGAGACCCGAGATCATCGCGTGGAAGCGCGACGTGACCATCGTGCGCGAGCCCGAGACCAGGCGGCGAAGCTCGCCGGCGGTCATGTCCGCGTCCACCGTGACAACTCCGGGATCATCGGAGAGTCGTTCGCCCGCTTCCCGGCAGACCGGACCGTCGTTCATGCGGCCCTCGGGTTGGCCGACCCTGTAGCTGTGCGGGGCGATCACCACGGCGAGCCCCGTGGACGAACGCAGATCCCTGACCAGCGTCTCCACTGCGGACACGTAATCGTTTCCCTTCGATTCGTACAACCTGCGGACGACGGAGCTCGGCATGACCACGACGTACGGACCACCGAGGGAGTCGACGCTCGCCTGCACCGCCGGGGGCAGCGATGCCGCCTCGTCGAGCGAGAATGCGAGGTCGGCGACATCGGTGACGTTGCGCAGACCGAGCGAGTCGAGATGCTCCCGTGTCCGGGCACCGCGCGCGCACACGGCGGCGAGTCTCGGCAGCACCAGACGCGCGAGCAGCCGGTTCACGGGGTTCCGGAACGGCCCGAGTGCCTGTGCTGCCTTCACGGTGGGAACACCCAGCAACAGGGGCAGGCCCGTCATCAATGCGTTGTACACGGTGATCGGGATACCGCGCCCGTCGGCGAAGCTGATCCCGGCGACATCGACCACCACATCCGAATCGAGAATCGAGCGGCACGCGCGTGTCCGCACCCACCCGAGCGGCAACCTGACGGTGCGCGCCACGAGGGCAAGAAGTGCGACGGGGAACTCGACGAGTGCGAGCCTCAATGGTTGCAGGCCGACCACGCGTGCGTCGGCACCCGCGGGCACCAACGGTGCGTCCGCTGCCGGGTACGTGGTGAGGATGTCGAACGTGCAGGGGCCGGACACTTCCGGCTGGCGGGCGATGACCGTCTCGAGCATCGCTGCCGCACCCTTGTTCGCCGACAGCGCGGCGCCGACCATTGCCACCCGCATGGGATCAGACCGGCGGCACCGAGTTGGGCGACTTGGTGGCCCGCACCACGAGGTCCGCCAGCAGGCCGACCGTGATCACCTGGAGGGCGGCGAAGAAGATGAGGAGCGTGTTCGCAGCAAGGCGGAAGTCGCGCTGGGCCCAGTCGACACCGAGTTTCACGAACCCGAGCCCGAGAAGAGTCAGGCCGATCGGCAGGAAGACCTTCAGCGGGTTGTACGACAGCGTCATGCGGATGACCTGCAGGATGTACCTGCGGGTGTCCTTCAGCCAGTGGAACTTGCTGCGGCCCGCACGCGGGAAGTACTCGATCGGGAAGAACCCCACGCTGTAGCCGTTGCCGAGGAACGACATGGTGAGGGTGGTCACGCATGAGAACCCCTTCGGCAGCTCGTGCACGTACTGCATGGCAACGTCACGACGGAACGCGCGCAGGCCCGAGTTCAGGTCCTTGATGTCGGTCTCGCTGAGGAAACTCGCCAGCTTGCGGATGACCCATTTGGCCGGCGTGCGCAACCACTTGAGGGTGCCCTCTTCCGTCTGGCGCCAGCCGACGATGTGGTCGAAACCCTGCATGGAATCAACGAGCTCGGGGATCAAGTTGTTCGGGTAGGTCATGTCGACGTCGGTCCACACGACCACACGACCGCGCGCCGCCGTGGTACCGGTGCGGCGGGCAGCACCGGAGCCCTGGTTCTTGCCGTGTGTGATCAGGGTGATGCCGGGGATGTTCGGGAGTTCCTTCTCGGAACCGTCACTGGAGCCGTCGTCCACCACGATCAATTCGAAGCTGTATCTCGACGCCTCGAGAGCGGCCCTGATGCGGTCGATCTCGGCGCGCAGGTGGCCCTTTTCGTTGTAGACGGGCAGGACAACGCTGATGTCGCACTGGTCGGGGGCGTAAGTCGTCATGGTTCCGTGGGTTCCTTGTCAGCAGTGGTCTGTTCCGACCCGTTGCCACAGTACTCGCCGCATGGTGGGCTCATCGGCGACGATGGTCCACTCGCCGTGCGTCAGGGGCCGTTCCCTGAAACCCACCACACACGAGATGTCCGCAGGCACCGGGTTGCCGTCGCCCGCCGCCATCAGACCCGGGCCCGAGGCGAAGAGCCGCACCACCTGCACGGGGTGAAGCTTGTAGCGCAGGTAGTAGTACATCGCGTCGTTCGGAACCTGACCGTCGTAACCGATCAACGAGCCACCCTTCTGCATCACGTACGCAGGGATGACCGTTGTCGACTCGAGATTGTCGGTGCGCCCCGGAAGAGTCCGCGTGATCGACCAAGTGGAACCCAGGGCGAGCAGGACCACGAGGGCGGTCACGGCCCGGGTGTCACGTGCCCTGGACAGCCACCACAGCACCAACGTGACGGCACCGATTGCGCAACCCCATGTGATGAGCCCGGGACGCACCGCGTACCTGATGGCATCGAGACCAACGATGTTCGGGTAGACGATGTTGCGGCGCACCCATCCGCCCTTCACGCCGTCGCCGCCGTCGATCACCACATAGAACGCAGCGATGGCCACAGATGCACCCGCACTCACGATCCACGCGCGGCGGGCGGTGCGCGGCAAGGTTTCCACTGCGGCGCATCCGGTCACGAGGAGAACGGGCACGAGGATCTCCACGTAACGGCCGTACACCAGGTGGTCACCGCGGCTGCCGTACAGCAGCTGCAGTCCTCCGGTGAACACGAGCAGCACGGTGGCGGCCCCGATGACGAGAATGGTGAGGCGCCGGGGTTCGTTGACCGCCGAACGCAGTGGCCCGGATCGAGCGCTCCTCCAGACGAAGAACACCGCGGCCATGAACATGCCCCCGGTGGTGACGATGAGATACCAGCTCTGGCCGGTCATGGTGCGCACCAACGCCGGCCACAGCGACGGGTTGACGATTCGCTTCAGCAGCCGGTCTTCCTGGCCCCATGCCTGCGCATACAGGTCGTGCTTCACCATCGTGTTGAGCGAACGCCCGGCCAGGTACGCGGCCGTGGCCAACGCGCACGACGAGACCGCCACCCACCGTGCGATGTCGCGCCTCCACCCCCACCACAGGATGACCGCGCAGGCAACGGGGAGCACCAACGTGAACCTTCCGTGCAGGACCGGCATGAATCCGATGAGGAAACCGAACACGAGCACCCGGAACGGGTCCCGCTTCTCGGCGACCCGATGGAATCCCAGGACGAAGCAGAGAAAGGCCACCCGCGCCGCCGTCTCGGGCCACGAGTACAACGAGGACACGATCGTTCCGGGGGCGACGAAGGCGAGGCCTGCGGCCAACCAAGCCATCCGGCCGGACAACCCGAAGACGCGGGTTGCCACACGTCGCGCGAGCCATGCCACCGCCAGGCACAGGACGAAGTTCACGACCAACGTGGCCCTGTACTGACCCGCCATCGAACCCGTCAGCAACGCGAGCGCACCGGTCACCACGCCGAACCCGGCCGGGTAGAAACTGCCGGTCGGCACCTGCACCTCGGCATGGCCGACGATCACCTGGCCGTTGAGGAGGAATCCCCATTCATCAGGGTGCACCGTCGGGCCGTACTGGCGGAGGGCCACCCACAGCGAGCACGTCCCCGCCACCACCGCCGCAAGAGCGGCAGCAACGAGGTGCCACTTTGCCACTGACGGACGGTCGTCGGTGTGGAGAGCGGAGTCCCATCGCATGACCCGGGCCACCGCTGCGGACCGACGGAATCGCTGCAACTGCACACAAAGACCCTAGTTTCCGGCCACGAGGGACAATCGGCTTCCCGACAGCCACTCAGGCACGGTTCACAGGTACCCGACCGCCACGGACGAACCCTTCGTTCCGTTCGCACCGGCCACGGGGAGATGCTGCACGTCGATGGTGGCGAGTGCCTCGCCCAACTGGACTCCGGACTTCACCAGGTCACCCGCGTGGCGAACGACGATCTCGTTGAACAGCTTCCGCACGTCGCGCGCGTTGGCGAAGTTGCGGTCGCGGGCCCACCTGCCCATGATCGACGTGATGCCGGCGCGCGCCGCTTCGGTCACCTTGTACTCGTACGCCTCGGCGTAGGTGTCGAACACCTCGAGGAGTTCCTCGTTCGAGAAATCCGGGAAGTCCAGCGTGTAGTCGAAGCGGGATGCGAGACCCGGGTTCATGCGGAGGAACGACTTCATCTTGTCCGGGTAACCGGCCACGACCACGGCGATCTTCCCGCGGTTGTTCTCCATGTGCGTGAGGATCGTCTCGATGGCCTCGCGGCCGTAGTCGAGGTGATGATCCACGGCCAGCGAGTACGCCTCGTCGATGAAGAGGACTCCGTCCTCCGCCGATTTCAGCACCTCGGCCGTCTTCAGCGCAGTCTGGCCGACGTAACCGCCGATCAGTCCCTGGCGACCCGTCTCGACGACGTGACCACGCTTCAGCAGACCCATCTCCTTGTAGAGACGCCCTATGAGACGGGCCACCGTGGTCTTGCCCGTGCCCGGGTTGCCGGTGAACACAAGATGCGGCGACGGACGCAGGGCCTTCATCCCCGCGAGCTCACGCATGGACGCCACCTTCTGCACGTCGGCCAGGTTCTGCACTAGTTCCTTCACCGGCTCGAGGCCGATCAACTGCTGCAGCTCCGCCAGGACGGCGTCGACTCCCCCAGCCTCGTGCGTGACCGGTGCGTACGCCGACCCGGACTCGAACTCGGCCATGCACTCGTCCTCTTCCGGTGTCGGCGGCTGCGACACCGAGGTCCCGCAGCCGCGCTCGCGCTCGCGCTCGGCGCGGATGTCCGCGACGGCCTCGATCTGGTGCACCTTCGTGACCCACTGCGGCACGATGAAGTCGAACGAGGAGACGATCTGCTCCAGCACGAACTGTGAGAGGTTGTCGACCGCCACGGAGTGCGTGGCGACAATCTTCACGAGACCGGAGTTGGCGTGACGCTGGTAGCGCACCTGCACGTACGGCAGGTGACCGGGCGTGTCGAGTGCCCACTGCCGGATGGTCGCGTTGTCCTGGGTGTCGGCCACTTCCGCGTCGATGCGCAGCACGACAGCCCCGTTGTAACGCTCGTACAGCGTGGCCGTGCAGCCGACGGAGTTCTCGTGTGTGCAGAAATCCAGGGGGAAACACGGGTCGAGAAGGTTCCCGAACTCGTCGATCTCGTCATCGAGCAGTGCGATGTTGGAGAGGTACTTACCGACCGTCTCCTCGGCCTCGAGAATGTCAATCACTTGTGCTGGTGGTCCTTTCGTGTTGATCCGTGTGTCTGCAGATGGGTCGTCCACTCGTTGTCGAGGAACTCGAGGAACGTGCGGTTGTAGGTGGCGTACAGGTCCCACTCACCCTCGAGCCAGTCGTGGGCCGTCTGGTGGTCCACACCGTGGTGGGCCATGTACCAGGCCTTCAGGACGAGACCGGTGCGGCTGCGGCCACCGTGGCAGTGCACCACCACTTCCTGTCCGTTCCGCAGGAAGGCCTCGATGGCCTCCACCGCGTCGCGCACGACGAAGAAGAGGTCCGCATTCGCGTCGCCCTCCTCGTCGCGCATGAACACAGTGCGGCGTGCGGGGTGCTTCAGGAAGCGCTGCTCCGGGATGCACATGGTGACGATGGCATGGTCCCTCGGCGCGCGTGCCGCACCGTCCACGTTCGCCGCGTGGACACCGACCGGGTCGACGAGCCGCGGGCCTTGCGGTGCCTCCGGCGGCGTCACGTGCGAGGCCGAGCGGCCAAAGAGTCGACGGCCGACGTCGATGAGGTCCTGCGTGCGGTACTCCTTGCGCTCGCCATCTGCCTGGCGCACGAATCCGTGCACATACGTGGCCCAACGAACCGGGATGCGCTGCATGCCGTACAGGGCACCGGCGATGGCGCCAGTCACCGCCGCGACCGTGTCGGTGTCACCGCCAAGGTTGATGACGGCCACCATGGCGTCCTCGAACGATGACGTTGTGCGGACAGCCCACACTGCCTGGGCGACAGTGGTCCAGACCGAACCGTTGCCCGGGCCGACGTGGGTGTGCGGGTCGAAGTCAATCGAAACGAGCGGGGCGTACTTCTGCACGGCGGCGCCGAGCGTTGCATGGTGCGACAGGTCGACCACGACCTTTTCCGCGACGCCGTGGAACACACCGGTGATGATGACGCGCCGGATGATCTCGGCCACGATGGCAGCTCCGGCGGCAGCAGCCGGGTCGAAGTGGGTCAACGCGGCCTGTTTGGCGGCGATCTCGACCGTGGCCTGCTGCCCGAGGGTCACCCCGAGCACCCCGACGGGTGCGATGCGCATGACGCAGCCGTTGCTGGCACTGCGGCCACCGGTGGCGTGGTGGCCCTTCTCGGCTGCCCCGACGTGGGACGCGTGCGACAGCACTTTCCGCGTGTTGATACCGATGTCGTTTGCGTCGTATGCCCACGCACGGAACCTGGTCCACATGTCGTCGGCGTCGAAGTCCCTCTTCACCAGCAGTGACTCGGCAAGGGCGAGCGCCATCTGGGTGTCGTCGGTGAACTCCCCGGCTGCCCAGTTGAATCCCCCTCCACCGATCATCTCGCCGTTGCCGTCCAGCACGGGCCTTGGGAAGCGACGGGAGTAATCACCCGCACTGCCGAACTCGAACGGGGCGCCCAGGGCGTCACCGACGGCAGACCCGACGATGGCCCCGACGGCCCGGAACTGCTGTTCCACGGTGGCGTGGAGGGGCGGGAAAGCTTCATTGGTGGGGGTTTCTGTCATTGGGGCTCCTTCGGGGTCCGATTCGGCCGCACCATTCGGTACGACCATTTAAGGTGGAATTGTCACTATATCACATGGGTGTGTGGTGGTTCGGGGGATTAAAGGAGCGAACGACACGAATGTGCAACACTGGAGCCATGGCAACCCCCAAGAGAACCATCCAGCATGATTTCTTCGTGTACGTGGACACCGTGGTCCTCACGGTGAACCCTGACCGATCGATAGACCCCCAACAACGTCTCGAAGTACTGGTGATGCGCCGGCCAGACGCGGCCGCCAACAAATGGGCGCTCCCCGGAGGGGCCGTGCGGGACAACGAGAAACTCGAGGACACGGCCATCCGGAAAGTGCAGGAGGAGACTGGCATATCCCTGCGTCACAGGGACCTGCACCAGGTGGGCGCGTTCGGCGACCCCGACAGGGACGACAGATTCAGGGCAATCTCCATCGCGTACGTGGCCCTGGTCCCCCACCCGGGACCCCTCGAGCCGCACGCCCATTCCGTGGAGGCCGCCTTCAAGCCCTACCGCCAGCTGCGCGACCGCAAGACCCTCCTCGAGTTCGACCACCACGCCATCATCTACGCCGCGCGCAGACTTGCCCGCCGGATGCTCGAGGACACCAACGTGGCACTCAGCTTCTGCCAGCCGAAATTCACCATGAGTGAGTTGCGCAGCGTCTACGAGGCGTTCCTGCAGAACGAGGTGGACCCTGCCAATTTCCGCCGCAAGGTGGAGGCCATCGACGACTTCGTGAGCGAGCTCGGCATCTACGCCGACACCTCCAGCAGCCGCGGACGTCCCCCGATGCTCTACAAGCCCGGCAGGTCCCGCGAGCTGAACCCACCGATCCGGTTCAGAAGATCCTCCCAGACCTATCCGTGACACACCCCTGATTTATAGTCCTTTCGTCACTAAATGCCTGTACACTGGCAGGCCAACGAAAGGAACACATGTCAGAGAACAACAACAACCAGAACCGCACCGCGGGCACCCACATCGTCGTCCTCCTCGATCGGTCGGGCTCCATGGCCTCGATCGCCACGGACGTGATCGGCGGGTTCAACACCTACCTGCAGGAACAGCGGTCGAACGGGACCGACGCACGCATGAGCATCGTGCTGTTCGACTCCCAGGACCCCCAGGAGACAATCGTCTGGGGTGCACCAATCTCCGAAACTCTCCCGCTCACCGAGCGGACGTTCGTCCCCCGGGCAAGCACCCCCCTGCTCGACGCCACCGGGCTCACGATCGGTCGCACCATGGTGGAGCAGCAGTCACGCGCCGCCACCGGTCTGGCCACCGAGGACATCATCTTCGTCACCATCACGGACGGCATGGAGAACTGCAGCCGTGAGTTCACCCTCGAGAAGGTCCGCAAGCTCATCGCCGACCGCACGACCGATGGATGGCAGTTCGTCTACCTGTCCGCAGGGCTCGACGCGTACGGCGATGCCCATCAGTTCGGTTACGAGGACGGTGCAAGCCAGGCGTGGCGTTCGGACGGCGATAATTCCCGCCGCATGTTCGACAGCCTCTCCAAGGGCACCTCAAACCTGCGCGAGAAGAAGCGTCGCGGCATGATGTCGATGCCGTCGGAGTTCTTCGAGACCGGCAAGGACGCCGAAGACAACCTGTGACCGTGCCGCGTCAGCGGCACCACAATCGAGAGAGCCGGGTCAGCCCTTCTGGCCCGGCTCTTTCGGCAGTCCGAGCACCCTCTCGCCCACGATGTTGCGCTGCACCTGTGCGGTGCCGCCCCAGATGGTGGAGGAACGGTGCTGGAAGAACATCGAGGTCCAGCGGTCCACCGCGTACTGCTCCCCGGGTTCGCTGATGGCGAGCATCGCATCGGCTCCGCGGGCGTTCATCATGCGCTCGGAGAACTTCTGGGCGTACTCGGACCAGAACATCTTGTTCACCGATGCACCCGGGCCGGGCTCCTTGCGGGCGATGACCTCCGACAGAACCTTCAGGCCGTTGAAGCGCATGATCTCGACGTGGCTGTAGGCCCATGCCAGCTCCTGGCGGATGATCGGGTCCTTCGCCTTGCCGGACTTCTGCAGCATCTCCACGGCGGCCCAGAACTGCTTGGTGAACTCCACGTGCTGGGTGGTGGCGTTGCCTCCGCGCTCGTTGCCGAGTGTCGTCATGGTGACGCGCCAGCCGTTGTTCATGCCGCCGATGATGTTGGCGACGGGTGCGCGCGATTCCGTGAGGAACGTCTCGGTGAAGTGCGACGCGCCGTGGGGCTGGCGGATCGGGCGCAGTTCGATGCCGTTCGAGGACTTGTCGTCCTTGAACATCGGCAGGAGCACATAGGAGATGCCGGCGTGCTTCGGTGCGTCCTGGTCGGTGCGGGCCAGGCAGAACATCATGTTCGCCTCGGTGGCACCCGAGGTCCACACCTTCTGGCCGGTGATCACGACTTCCTCGCCGTCGATGACGCCGCGAGTCTTCAATGCTGCGAGGTCTGAGCCTGCATCTGGCTCGGAGAAGCCCTGACAGTAACGATCCGTACCGTCGATGATGCGAGGAAGGAAACGCTTCTTTTGTTCGTCGGTTCCCCACACAATGATCGATGGGCCAACCAGCCACTCACCCATTCCGCGCGTAATGCGGGGCACTTGAGCTCGAGCGAATTCTTCGTTGAGAACA
>JBEGJV010000033.1:0-13282 GCA_041184385.1 Actinomycetota bacterium | reverse complement strand
GTCGAGTTCGACGTAGGCATAAACGTACGGGCCGACTTCTTTCCACTCACCTGAGCCCTTGCGGATGATGGTGAACGAGTACACCGTGCCCTTGCCCGATGCGTCGAATGTTCGCAGGTTCTCCTGCCAGCAGGTCGGGCACGTGCGCCGCGGAACCCACACGACAAGGTCGCACGCATCACATTTCTGCAGCGTGAAACGTCCCTCCGTGGTGGCGTCCCAGAACGCCTGGCTCGTCGACGTGATGATCGGCGCGGGGTTGGGAAGCGTGCTCATGCGTTCTCCTGTCCGAGGATCACGGTGACCGAACCGTGACGCGAACCGAGGCTGCCTCCGGTTCCGTGGGCGAGTGCCACCTGGCAGTCGGGCACCTGCACTGCGGGGTGTGCCTCGCCGCGCAACTGGCGCACCGCCTCGATGACCTTGGTCATGCCGCCGCGGTTCGACGGGTGGTTGTTGCACAGACCGCCGCCGTCGGTGTTGAACGGAAGGATGCCGTGCGGTGCAACGAGGGCTCCGTCGGAAACGAACGCACCGCCCTTTCCCTTCTCGCAGAATCCGAGATCCTCGATTGTCTGCAGCACGGTGATGGTGAAACTGTCGTAGATCGATGCGTAGTCGATGTCCTTGACAGACACCCCGGCTTCCGCGAACGCGCGCGGGCCTGACCACACGGCGCCTGTGTACGTCAGGTCGATACGGCCGTTGTTCGTGTGCTTTATCGCCTCGCCGTGCCCGAGGATTTTCGCGTTCGTCCTTCCGAGCGAGCGCGCGACCTCCGGTGACACGATGACCAGTGCGCCACCGCCGTCGGTGACGACGCAGCAGTCGAGCCTGTGCAACGGGTCAGCCACCATCGGCGAGTTGACCACGTCCTCGATGGTGACGGCATAGGGCAGCAACGCATTCGGGTTGTGCTGGGCGTGGATGCTGGCGGCCACCTTGATCTCTGCGAGTTGCTCCGCGGTGGTGCCGAACTCGTGCATGTGGCGCTGGGCTGCGAGTGCGTACGAGTGGGGAGCGCCACTGACGCCCCATGTGCTCTCGAACCCGCTTTCCGGTCCCGGCATGAACGACATTCGCTCCACGCCGGCACCGCTGCGCGGCTTGCCCGCGAGCGTCACGAGTGCGACCGAGCACTTTCCGGCCGCGATGGCCGCGGCCGCGTGACCGACGTGTGCCAGGTACGAAGATCCGCCGGTCTCGGTGTTGTCGAAGTACGTGGGCTGTAGTCCCCAGTGCGTGACGAGGGAGAAGGCGCCCATGCCTGTGGTGGAGTCACAGAACACCGCGTCGACATCGGCCATTGTGAGTCCCGCATCGGCCAGGGCGCCGAGCGCGACCTCAGTGTGGATCTCGAAGATGGTGCGGTCCGGGATTTCCCTGCGCGGGTGTTCGTAAATGCCGGCCACGTAGGCGGCTCCGCGAATCGTCATGAATCAATGTTCACAGACGCAGAGCACGGAACTCTGGTCGGGGTGACAGGATTTGAACCTGCGGCCTCGTCGTCCCGAACGACGCGCGCTACCAAGCTGCGCCACACCCCGGTGTGGATCCGTCGGGCTGGCCCGGCGAACTATTGGACGAGGCTATCCGCGGTTTCTGCCGCTGCCTCTTGCGCACCGGCCCCGTCGGTTTCGACCGCGGTTTCGGCAGTTTCCGGAGCGGGAATGCCTTCTGCGTAGCAACCACCGTTCACGACGGCGTCGACGGCGCGGCGAAGGCGGAGGGCATCCAGTGGCTTGATGATCCAACCGTTCGCACCGCTGCGGCGTGCCATGTGCACGTCGACCTCGCGGTCGAGGAGCATCAGCACCGGGATGTTCGGCAGTGTGCCCGAACTTGCGTCGAGGCGGAGGTCCATGGTGATGGCCATGCCGCCCATGGTGCCGACCTGAAGGTCGAGGATGGCGATGTCGGGGGTGCGATCGGCGACCACATCGGCCACCTTGCGCCCGTTGGTGACGACCTGGAATGACGTGGAGGGTGACCCGAGTGCGGCCACGACTTCGTCGAGAACCCACTGGGCATCCGTGGCGATGAGAACGTGCACGAGATGACTCTACTTGCGGGCAGCGCCCGCTCACTTGCCCCTATGCCGACAACTGGTCGGCGAGCACCGATATCCCCGCCATGTCGTGAATGTCCCAGGCGGATTCCGTGGCCCTCGCGCGCGCGACCACGGGGAAGACGGTCTCGGTCCGGCCCCGGAAACCCTGAAGGACCGATTCGGCCGCACGTGACTCCTCGATGAGCCCGGGGAACACGCCGGCAACCGAACCGCCGAACGCGGGGGGCACCCGGTTCTCGATGACACATCGCAGGTCGATCGAGAGCCGGTGGAGTTCGGAGACGAACCAGTCGGCCTCGGTGATCGCATCTGCCGACGGTGACGCGACGACGACGAACGAGGTGCGGTCACCGCGCAGGAGACGGGCAACGGCGAGAGCCCGCTGGCTGAACTCGCTCTCCATCCCGCTGAACGCCTGCAGGAAACCGATGGCACCGGAAAGGGCATCGTTCCCGATCACCTTCCCGATTGCCCTGACCACAGGTTGCACGGCCGCACCCGCGATGCGCAGCCCGCCGCGTCCCTGGGCGACGAGGACCTTGACGATCGGGTGCTGGAGGAAACGCGCGAGCTTCTCAGGTGATTCGAGGAAGTCGAGCGCACTGCGGGTGGGCGGAGTGTCGACGATGACGACATCAAAGCGCGGATCGTCAGCGAGCGAGTGGAGCCTCTCGGCAGCCATGTAGTCGCGGGTCCCGGAGAGCGACTGCGACAGTCCCTTGTAGAACGGGTTGGCGAGGACGCGCTGTGCCTGTTCGTCGTTCCTCGAGGTGGAGGAAACCAATGAGTCGAATGTCGCCTGCACGTCGAGCATCGCGACCCACAGTTCACCCGTGGCATCACACGAGACGCGTACGGGTTCGTTCGCAACGGCATCGCCGAGCCCGATTGCGTCAGCGAGTCGCTTCGCCGGGTCGATGGTCAGCACCACCGCCCGGCGCCCCTCTCGGGCCGCCATCAAACCGAGTGCTGCCGCGCAGCTCGTCTTGCCGACGCCACCGGTGCCGCAGGTGACGATCACTCTCGAACCGGTGATGACCTTCATGACCGCCTCGTTCATGGGAGGTCACCGATTGCGTCGGTCAGATCGCCAGCGACGAGGGCGACGAGATCGTTCCCGGTTGCCACGTGGTGGCCGGAATGGAGCTGGCCGAGCGGCAACGACCGCGAGAGAAGCGCCATCGCCTCGTTCTCGGCAGCGCGACGCGCACGCACGTAATCGATTGCCGCGCTGATGTCACCGTCGCCACCTGCCGTGACGCCGGCAGGCACGTCGGAGTGGATGCCGTTCACGACGACCGGTGAGAGCGTGACACCGAGGTTCTCGTTGATCTCGCGCGAGGTGTCCAGCAACTCAGACACGGGCGTCATGGCGGGCCTCGTCACGAGGGTGACGCGCACCTTGTCAGCCTCGGTGAACATCTGCAGAACGTCGTCCGCCTGCTGGGCGATGGGCCCGCCGGGAACGGTGCGCTTCAGCGTGCGCGGTGCCCGCAGGAGATCAACAGCATGGCCCGCTGCGGGACCATCGATGATGATGACGTCGTGTTCGTCCTCGCGGACAAGTTGCTTGATCTTTCCGAGCACGAGGAGATCGTCGATACCGGGCGCCGTGCTCGCCACCAGATCGACAATCCCAAGACGGTCAAGTTGTTTCGTCAGCACGCCGAGTCCGCGTCCCTTCAGGTATTCCGACAGCGCGGCGCCCGCCGAGAGGGCCAGATGATCCACGCCGTCCGTCCCCAGGGGTTCGTTCTTTTTCCCGTCGATTTCCACGTGCAGAACCGACAATCCCGCCTCTGTGGCAACTGTCGCAAGGGCCCGGGACACCACGGATTTCCCGACACCGCCTTTCCCCGCAACAATGAGAGCCCGGGATGCGGTGAAGAAGTGGCGGATGTCCATGATGCTGCGTCGGGCTCGTGTGTTGTTCGGTGATGGAAGAGGAGAGACCAGTGAGGGTAGGCGCAAAGACCCGCATGATGTGCGGACTGGGGCTTGTGCTCGCGGCTCCGCTCATGGCGCTCGCCCCGGCCAGGGCGGCATCATCTGCTCCTTCCACGGAGAACGCACTCCCTCCCGTGGACGTCGTAGAGGTCTCGGGTCTCATCGACCGCATCTCTGCCGATTCGATCAGCACGTCCCTGAAGCGCAGCGAGGCGAACGGTGCGCAAGCGGTCATCCTGCAGGTCAACACCCGCGGTGCCGTCATAGGTCGTGACGCAATGGCATCGGTGTTGTCCGACATAAAGAACTCGAGGATCCCCGTGGCAATCTGGGTCGGACCGAGCGGAGCCCGGCTCTACGGTCTCCCGGCGCAGATGGTCGCGGTCGCCGATGTTGCCGCAATGGCGCCCGGAACCCGCATCGGACGCACCGGGACCCTGTTGAACGTCGATGATTCCCCCGTCTCCTTCGGGCAGGCCGACGACATGCTGCGCGTCGGAACGCTCGGCTTCCTCGAGGCTCGCGAACAGAAGGTGCTGAAGTTCGCCGGTGACGACCGTGGCGTGCCGGTGCTGCGCAACATGCTTCTCGCGATGGACGGTCTCACGGTGAAGGGCCGGACACTCGACACGGTGTACGACAGTCTCGGCGACTCCGGCCAGGTGGACCGTGCGGCGACCGAGACGCGGTTCTTCAAGCTGGGTCTCGTGCCGCGTCTCTTCCACACGGTCGCATCACCCTCGTCGGCGTACCTTCTCGCGACTGTCGGTCTTGCCTTGCTCCTGTTCGAGTTCTTCACGGCCGGTGTCGGCGTCGCCGGTCTTGTCGGGGCGGTCTGCCTTCTCTTCGGCACCATGGGTTTCGGTGCGATGCCCATGAACGGCACCGCTGTTGTCCTCTTCCTGCTCGCCTTCGTCGCGTTCGCTGTTGACGTCCAGGTGGGTGTGCCGCGCTTCTGGACCGGTGTCGGGATGGTGCTCTACGTGATCAGTTCGTTCATGTTGTTCCGCAGCATCGACGGCATGACGCTGAGACCGGGGTGGATCACGTTGTCGGCCTGCATCATCGGCATCGCATTGACATACGTCGTCGGCATGCCGTCCATGACACGCACGCGTTTCGCCACGCCGACGATCGGCCGCGACAATCTCGTAGGTGAGGTCGGAACCGCCGTCGGCGCGATCGATCCCGAGGGTGTCGTGCTGGTGAACGGTGCACGCTGGCGCGCACGGGTGAACCGATCGACGCCGCTCGCCGACGCACAGCAGATGCGAGTCACCGGCATCGACGGCATCACACTGGAGGTTGAGCCGCTCGAGGGTGGCGCCCGCGACTACCGCGAGATGCGCAACAAGTCGGAGTGATCAGATGACGGTGCCGGCGGAACCGCCGGTGCCCGCTACATCTCGGCCTGCTGCCGCCCACGCCTTCATCCCCCCGGTCATGTTCATCGCGGTGTAGCCCCTGTTCAGCAGCCACGCAGTGACCTTGCCCGAGCGGTTGCCCGACCGGCAGATGCACACGATCGCCCTGGAGTCGTCGACCTCGTTGATGCGTGACGGGAGCTGGGCCATGGGGATGTGCACCGCACCGTCGACCCTGCCCGCCTGCCACTCGTCGTCCTCGCGACAGTCGAGGAGCATCACGGACCCGGTGGTGTCGACATCGTTGACGTCGATCGTGGGCAACTGTGCAGGGATGTTGCTGGAGGCCCACGCGCCGTAGCCGCCGATCAGGTCGGAGGTGTCGGTGAACCCGTGCGAACGCAACAGGCTCGACGCGATGGAGGAACGGTAGCCACCGGCGCAGAAGACGATGGTGGGTGCGTCCCAGTCGAGTTCGTGGATGGTCTGCAGCAACGTGGGCAGCGGGATGTTGCGCGCGCCGGGCAGCGTGCCGAACTCGACCTCCCCTTCGTTGCGCACGTCAATCAGAACGAGGTCCTTCACGGACGCGATGCGCTCCGCGAGTGCATCCACCGACAGCCGGGACTGGCGCTCCGCCAGCTCCGGCCGCGTGAAGAAGACGCGGACGGGTTCCTCGAGAGCACCGAGGACGTTGTCGAACCCGATGCGGGCCAGGCGGGTGCGAGCCTCCTGCTCATGCCCCGTGTCGGTGACGAGGATGATCGGGGTGTCGGGTTCCATCACCTCGCCCACGTACTCGGCGAAGCGGCCGGTGAGGCCCACATTGACAGAACCGCGGAAGTGACCGAGCGCGAACGACCAGTCGTCGCGCGCGTCGATGACGACCGCACCCTTCCGCTGGTGCTCGACCACTTCGTCGGCCGTCAGCATCGTGATCTCCGCCTGTTCGTCGAGAAGGTCGTGCGCGCGTTGGTTCTTCTGTGCCGCGAAGAGGAAGTAGAGCGGCGCCACCGACTGGCCCTGCGTGACAGCGTCGACGAAGTCGTCCACGTCCATGGGGGCAAGTGCATAGTTGGTGCGTCGCTGCTCGCCGATGGTGGACGAGGTTTCCGTGGAGAGGTTCTTGCCACAGGCGGAACCGGCGCCGTGGGCAGGGAACACACGCGTTGCATCGGGGAGTGCAAGGAGCTTCGCGTGCAGCGAGTGGTGGAGGCTGCGCGCAAGATCATCTGCCTGCATGCCGACGGCGACAAGGAGGTCCGGGCGCCCGACATCCCCCACGAAGAGAGTGTCGCCGGTGAGCACGCCGTACGGAACTGACCCGGGGCCATCGGGACGAACGACGATGCAGATGGACTCGGGTGTGTGCCCGGGCGTCTCCATGATCTCCAGGTCGATCGCACCGACGCTGATGTGGTCACCGTCACCGAGGGCGAGGATGTCGAACGCGGCCCGACCGAGCGCGGATTTCCCGTACACGATCGGCGCACCTGTCTGTGCCGAGAGCTCGAGGTGACCCGAGAGAAAGTCGGCATGGAAGTGCGTCTCGATGACGTGGGTGATGGTGAGGCCGTTCGTGCGGGCATCCTCGAGGTAACCGGAGACGTCACGTTGCGGGTCCACCACGACGGCCTTGCCCGTCGCGGTGTCGCCGATCATGTAGCTCGCGTGCGAGAGGCAGTCCAGGTAGTACTGCTGGAAGAACATGTTGTGCTCCGATGTCATGGTGTTCATGATACCCTAGGGGGTATGTGCAGAAGAACCACGTGCCCCACATGCAAGAAACCATCCTGGGCGGGCTGCGGAGCCCACATCGAGCAAGTCCTCGGCGATGTGCCCGCATCACAGCGATGCTCGTGCCGGGAGACCGGCGCCAAGCCGGCCAAGCGCGGATTCCTCGGTTTCGGGAGGAAGTAGCCATGGAAATCGCGCCTGACGTGAAGGAAGACCTGCACAAACGTCTCCGCCGGGTCGAGGGCCAGATACGTGGAATCCAGGCGATGCTGGAGGAGGACCGCGAGTGCCGTGACATCGTCACCCAGATTGCCGCTGCCACCAAGGCTCTCGAGCAGGTCGGGTTCCGCATGCTGGCATCGGGCCTGACAAGTTGTCTCCAGGACCCCGTGAAGTCGGCGCGCGAGGGTTACGCCATCGAGGAAGTCGAGAAGATGTTCCTCAAACTCTCCTGATCACACGGTTCAGAACGACCGGTCCCGCCTCGGTTCTTGTCGCGCGCACGAGTGGTCATAGGGTGACGCGCAAGGGGGAAACATGAGCAACGCACCGAAGGCCGACGAACCATTCGACCCGGACACAGTGCCGGTCAAGCCCGCCGCAACCGTGTTGCTGGTGCGCGACGGGGACAACGGTCTCGAGGTGTTCATGCTGCGGCGCACATTCACCGCCGCATTCGCGAGCGGGATGTTCGTCTTCCCCGGTGGCAAGGTGGATGCGGTCGATGCATCAAGCGAGATCGGTGACATCTGCGAGGGACTGACCGATGCCGAGGCGAGCAACCTCCTGCAGATCCCGAACGGCGGTCTGGCGTACTGGGTGGCATCCATCCGCGAGTGCTTCGAGGAAGCAGGTGTGTTGCTGGCGCACCACGAGGACACCGGCGAGGTCGTCAGGTTCGATGACCCCGCGGTGGCGGAGCGATTCGAGAGGGAGCGCGAGAACATCCACGACGGGTCACTCGCCCTGTTGGAACTGTGCAAGCGAGAGAACCTGCATCTCTCCACCCACAACATCCATTACGTCAGTCACTGGATCACGCCGAAGGGCGAGCGACGCCGATTCGACACGCGGTTCTTCGTGGCCCGTGCACCGGAAGCACAGGAACCGCTGCACGACGACGGCGAGACGATCGAGAGCATGTGGATCAACCCGCACGATGCGATCCGCCGTCACAAGGAGGGAGACCTCATGTTGATGCCGCCGACACTCGCGAACATCGAGTTCATCGCGGAGCACGAGACGGCGGACGCCGTGATTGCCGCCGCCGCGAAGGTGGGCACGCCGATGACGATCCTGCCGAAGCTGAAGGTGGACAGTGACGGCCGCGTCCTGGGGATCGCTATGCCGGGCGATCCTGATTACGACGCACTGTGACCTGAACGTCGGCGTCGCGCGCCGAACAATCGGCCATGTCGTCGTAAGTGGGCGTCTCGGCGATGATGCGGTCCGCGATGTCACCGAAGACGGCCGCTGCGAAGCCGAGTCCGGAGATGCTCACCGGTTCTCCCGCGTCGCCTCCGGCGGCAACCGACGGCTCGATCGGGACCTGGCCGAGTAGTTCCACGCCGATCTCGTCCGCGAGCGCCCGGCCTCCGCCGACGCCGAAGAGCGGGTACGACTCGCCGTGTTCGCAGGTGAAGCTGCTCATGTTCTCGATGACGCCGGCCACGCGCAGGAAACTGCGCCGCGCCATGTCGGCGGCACGGATCGCCACCTTCTGCGCACTCACCGCGGGGGTGGTGACGATCAACAGGTCGGTGCGCGGGAGCATGCGCGCGAGTCCCATCTGCACGTCACCGGTTCCGGGGGGCATGTCGATGACGAGGTAATCGAGGTCGCCCCAGTGCACGTCGTTCAGGAACTGTTCGACGGCTTTCGTGAGCATCAGGCCGCGCCACATCAGCGCGGTCCCCTCGTCCTCGACCAGCATGCCGGTGCTGACGACCTTCAGGAGTCCGTCACCGATGCGCCGTTCGTTCGGGACGATTGCGGGCTTCTCGCGTCCATCGATTGCGCGGGCCTCGAGGCGGTCGGGCATGTTCAGCATGCGCGGGACCGAGAACCCCCAGATGTCAGCGTCGAGAACACCCACGGTGTTGCCACGCGCAGCGAGCGCCGCCGCGAGGTTCACCGTGACGGAACTCTTCCCGACACCGCCCTTGCCGCTGGCGATGGCCAGCACGCGCGCACGTTCGGGCACTGCCGTGGGCGCAGCGTTCTCCTTCGCGTTCCACCTGGCCTTCGACATGACGGCCGTGCGTTCCTCGGCGGTCATCTCGCCCCAGTCGATCTTCGCCTTCGTGACCCAGGGGTGCACCTCGAGCCGGCTCTTGATGTCCTTCTGGATCTGGGCGCGGAGCGGGCAGCCCCTGATGGTGAGTTTCACCCCGATGGTCACGATGCCGTCGGCGATGGTGACGGAGTCGACCATGCCGAGGTCCTCGATGTTCGAGCCCAGTTCCGGGTCGATGACGGCCCGGAGCATGTTCCTGACCTCTTCGACGGTCGGGGCCGTGGGGGTGCGCTGGCTCACGAAAATGGAGTGTACGGCTCGTACACACCGACGCCCCGCGGGCATAAACTACGGGGGCACGAGGTTGCAGAACCCGGGCACCGCGCCAGGCAGATGTACAAGGAGAACACCATGATCACCCTGACAGAGAACGCAGCACAGAAGGTCGCACAGCTGATCCAGGAAGAGGGCGCAGCCGAGCTTGCTCTCCGCGTGGCAGTGAAGTCCGGCGGTTGCTCGGGCTTCAGCTACGACATGTACTTCGACTCCGACATCGCAGCCGACGACACCGTCACCGAGTTCGGTGGTGTGCGCGTGGTCGTCGACCCGGCATCGGCCCCGATGCTCATCGGCGCCAGCCTCGACTACAAGGACGGCCTCACCGAGGCCGGATTCGCCATCACCAACCCGAACGCGCAGCGTTCGTGCGGTTGCGGCAAGTCGTTCAGCTGAACCCCGCCGCTCACGGCACATTCTCGAACATCGCCTGATCCGGCGGCCACGAGCCGCGTGGGTCAGGTGATTTTCATTTGCGCGAGTGTCTCGCGCACCTCGTTCACGTCGAACACGCCGTCGAGCCGCTTTCGCAGCACGCCGTCGGCATCCGTGACGAAGAGAATCGGCTCGAACTCCAGCTTGTACGCATCCACCGCCGGCGCGAGTTTCGTCGCGTTCTTGTCCGCGTAGACCTCGGCGTGGACGAACACCGCCCTGTCCGCTGCTGACTTTGCAACCTCGATGAGTGCCTCGAGTGCGGGTGCGCAGGTTCCCGTCTGGCAGTGCGCCGGCGTGCCGACGAGGTACACAACTGGCTTGCCGGACTTCAGGGCCTCCGTCAGTGTCGTCGCGTGGAACGGGCAGGTGCCCGAAGACAAAGTGCAGATCGGTTCGACGCCCCGGGGATCGTCGACAGTCGGTGTGTCGAACGGCGGAAGCGAGTTGCCGACCGTTGGCATCTCCACCGTCTTCGGGTCGATCACCTGGAACGCAGCTCCGTCCTTCGACGCGCCGTCGATGACCAACGAGTAGGTTCCCAATTTCTCGATGGTCACCACGAAGGGCCAGTACGGGAGAGCGAGTCCCTCTCCGTGCTTCTTCGCCGAGACCGATTCGACGACGGTTGTTCCGGTCACCACGTCGATGATGTGACCGTTGAGGACCGAGCGGTCCTTGGTGGCGGCGTCATCGAGGATGCCCTTCTGGTCGGCGAGGGAGACTGGCAGCCTGATCTCGCCCGGCACGAGACCGGTGTTTGAGAAACGCTGCACGACGGCGAGGTCCCCACCGAGATCGCTTCCCGCCGAATCAGAGCCGCAGGCCGACAACAGCGAACCGGCACCCACGACGCCGGCTCCGACAGCGGCTGACATCGCGAGGAACCGACGACGACTGACGGGAACGGGGGGCGTGTTCATCGCACCCAATGGTAGGTGGGGTGCCCCTTCATCTAGGGTCTGTGCATGGCACAACCAGCAGTCGGTCCCTACACCCCCGTCGTCCGCGCAGGCGACTGGATCATCGTCTCGGGTCAGCTCGGCATCGTCGACGGCAAGATCGTCGATGGTGGCGTGAAGGCCCAGACCGCCCAGGCAGTCGAGAACCTGAAGGGCCAACTGGCCTCCGTCGGCGCCTCACTCGGAGACATCGCGAAGACCCTGTGCTTCCTCACCGACATGGACACGTTCGCGGAGTTCAACGAGGCCTACGTTGCCGGGTTCGATGGCGCCAGGCCCGCTCGCAGCACCATCGGTGTTGCGGCACTCCCGTTCGGCGGGAACGTCGAGATCGAGGCATGGGCCTACAAGCCCGTAAAGTGATTGCCATGCCCGGTGCGTTGATTCTCGTTGTCGTACTTCTTGCGTTCCCGATCGTCGTTGGACTGTCGACCGCTGCGCTCGCCGGCATCCTCGGCCACCTCCTGTGGAAGGACGGCGAGGCACGCCACGAGGGCAGTGAACTGCTCGACACCAACATCTAGCGAAGGTCTGTTGTGTCGCCCGTGACGGGCATGCACTCGTTCGACCGCCGCGGGAAGCGGCTGAGCTGGAAGATCCTCTCGTACGCGCTGCGACGCATGCGCACCGACCCGCCGCTGGACCATTCCGAGTCGGTCTCCACGCTGAGGGCACGGGCCGGCAACACGATCACACCGGGCGGCATCGGCGGCAACGAGGCGCTGCGCATCTGGCAGGACGTGCTGGCGCCAGCGTGCATCAGTGTCGATCATCCTCGTTTCTTCTCCTACGTGCCGGGTGCGCCGAGCGAGGCAGCAGGCATGTTCGATGTGGCGATCAGTGCGGCGAACGTCTACGGAGGTTCGTGGCAGGAGGGTGCCGGTGCGGTCTTCGCGGAGAACGAGGCCCTGCGCTGGATCGCGGACCTCGCTCACTTCCCGCCAACAGCAGGAGGTGTGTTCGTCAGCGGTGGGACCGCGGGGAACCTGTCCGCGCTCATCGCGGCACGGTGGCACTGGCGCCACCGCAACAACGGGGTGTTCGACACGGTGCGCGGTGTGATGGTGGCGTCCCGGGCTGCGCACTCGTCCATCGCTTCGGCAGCGCGTGCGATGGACGTCGACGTCGTGTGGGTGGATGCCGACGAACGCGGCCGCATGGTCGGTGACGCAACAAAAGCAGCAATCGCGCGTCTCTCCGATGCCGAGGTCGCGAGGGTGTTCGCCGTGGTGGCCACGTCCGGCACCACGAACGTGGGCGTGGTCGACGATCTCGTGGGTGTCGGTGAGGTGGCTCGCCACATCGGTGCGTGGTTCCACGTGGGCGGCGCCTACGGGGCGCACAGGGCCGCCGCCCCGTCGAGGCGGGCGTTGTTCGCCGGCATCGAACTTGCCGACTCGTTCATTGTGGACCCGCACAAGTGGCTGTTCGCACCGTTCGACAGTTGTGCTCTCGTCTACCGGAACCCGCAGATCGCACGGGCCGCCCACACGCAGAAGGCCGAGTACCTCGATGCGCTGCACGTGAACGATGACTGGAACCCGGCGGACTACGCGCACCACCTGTCTCGTCGTCCCCGCGGCCTGCCGTTGTGGTTCAGCCTCGCCACCCACGGCACTGATGCGTACTCAGCCGCGGTGGAACGCACTCTCACCGTGACGGACCAGGCGGCGGAACGGATACGCCGGGCATCGCACGTTGAGTTGATCCTGGAACCCGAACTGTCGATCCTCGTGTTCCGTCGGATCGGCTGGACGCACGGGCAGTACGAGTCGTGGAGTGCCCGGGTGCTGGCCGAGGGAATCACGTTCACCGTGCCCACCAGTTGGAACGGCGAGACTTGTCTACGGTTGTGCATCGTGAACCCCGAGACGACTGTGAAGGACATCGATTTGGTGCTGGAGACCCTTAGATGACCGGCACGGCCGACCTCCTCATTGTGAACGGGTATGTCGCAACCGTCGACGGTGGACGCCGCGAGTTGGATGGCGGATGGGTGGCAATCACCGACGGGCTGGTGTCGGGCGTGGGTGCATCGACCGACCAAAAGCCCGCAGCAAAGGAGACACTCGACGCGGCCGGCTGTCTCGTGACACCGGGACTGATCAACACGCACCACCACCTGTACCAGAACCTCACGCGCGCGTTCCCGCCGATGACGAACGCACCGTTGTTCGGTTGGTTGCAGACGCTC
>JBEGJV010000032.1:0-20009 GCA_041184385.1 Actinomycetota bacterium | reverse complement strand
CTCGCCTCGATGTGGGCCTCGGTGTCGGTGGTGAACACGTTCCAGAGCAGGATGACCTACCGCGACTGGCACGTCCTGCGCCTGCGGAAGTTCGTGCACTGGGTTGACCAATGCAAAAGACCCCTGCGCGAGTACCGCACCGTGCAGGCAGGGACGAACGGCTGTGAGTACTTCATGGGCCCTCTCGCCGTCGAGCTGCTGATCGCACGGCACGGTGGCCTGCAGAACATCGTGAAGGTGTTCCACCTGCACAACTCGGCACAGGGGTTCCCGGGTGACTTTGTGCAGGTCTACGGGATGACGATCGAGGAATTCGAGCACGAGGCAGATCTCTACATCGCCCAGATAAGAAAGGCGGAACTGACAAAGTGAACACGAAAGAGCAATTGGCCGAGGCGAGAGTGGCATCGGCGTTCCTGGAGGTGGTGGACGTCTTCTCCGATGCCATCGACGGGGACCGCTACCTCACCGTCCTGCTGCAGGCGGCCGAGGTGGCGCACGTGAACGACGGTGCACTGGTCATCGACGACGGTTCCGGCACGCTCCACGTGGCGGTGGCGTCGGGTGATTCGGTGCTCGCACTCCAGAGGGATGGATCGGCTCTCCGGCGCTCGTCGCTTGCCGCGTGCCTGTCGCACGGCATACCGGTGACGGAGGAATTCGCACCGGGTGACGTGCTGTTCGAGCCGTACGTGGGCGAGGCGATACGGCAGGGCTTCCGCTTCGAGTACCTCTTCCCGTTGCGCTACCGCGACCGGGTGATGGGGGCGTTGGTGCTGCTCGACCGAAGGGACGTGCGCCTCGAACCGGCGCGTGCCGAGATGACGATGTCGATGGCGACCGTCGCGGGCACGATGATGCAGTACGCACACAACGCCTCCATTGCGGCAACCCTCGTGTCACAGTTACAGACGGCGCTCGACAGCCGTGTCCTCATCGAGCAGGCCAAGGGTGTTCTCGCCGAACGGAACGGACATGACATGGACTCCGCATTCCGGGTGCTGCGCACGAAGGCCCGCACGGAGAGGCGGAATGTCGTGGATGTCGCCCGGGAGATCATCGGACAGCGCCGCTAGTGGACCGGCGGTAGGGTGAGGACTCGTCCGGCAGAGATGGCGGGCACCCGGGCGTTTAGCTCAGTTGGCTAGAGCATCTCCCTTACAAGGAGAGGGTCGGGGGTTCGAGTCCCTCAACGCCCACCAGTAAGAACCGTAAGACCACGCGGACTTTTGTTCGTTCAGTAATTGACCTTCGCAAGCCGAATTGTGGTTCTACAGTCCGAGGCACCAGTCGAGGTTTGGGAACCAATACGCCACTTCGTCGATAATCACATAGTGAATGTCCGATTCTTCTAAATTTGATGCGTCATCGATTTGCGTTGACTTAACCCTAATCAGATATGTGCGACCACTGTCGCTGGGTTGGAATTTCCATGATTTCCCATCTGTCGTCAGGATCCACTCTGGAGTGGAAACCGAAGATCCAAGTTGGGGTACGTAGTTGAATTCATCCACTCCACTATCTATGTACTGGCTTCGGCATTTGGACAATTCGGCCTTTGAAAACAGTTCTATATACGGAGGGAAAGCGGTCTGTACATCAAAGTCAAAGGCGGGTCCTCGTGCGTCGGCAGATGAAAGTCCTTGCAGGAGTTGCTGACGTTCATAAAACATTTTCCGTACCAAGACCTCATCACTAGCGGTCTGCTCGGCAGCACTCAGTGTGGTCGATGTCTTGACTTCACTTGACTCCGCAATCTGATTTTCTGTTGACTCGCCGGAACCAACACTTGAAGAGCATGAGGAAATCAGCATTGAGAATGCAAGTCCAAAAGTTAGCAATGCGGCAAGTCCATTTTTCGATTTCATAATCTCTGATTTTCACTAAATTTTGCGTGGCAACTTTTTACAATGTACTTCGATGGGTGCTGTTGTTGTGGCATTTAGGTTAGTGCGCGCTGTCAGGTACCTCTGAAGAGATGCTCGGATTTGCGGCTCGCAGTCAAATCTTCAGTGGCTAGACAATCGGTTGGCGATTTGGTTGAGGAATTCCGGCGATTGAGCGTCTAAGGGTGATCCAACCCATGTTCGCAACTGGGGAGCAATGGCATGTACGTGGTCTCCGCTCAATTTCATAGAGCATCTCCCTTACAAGGAGAGGGTCGGGGGTTCGAGTCCCTCAACGCCCACCACGTGGGGTTCTCTCGTAATTCCGCGATCGAGTCGATTTGATTTCCCCCGCACGGTGCTCTACGGCATGAAGCGATTGCACACTTCGTTGCCAGTTTGTTGGTTCAACGACCCGCCGATGTTCTCGAAGGCGTCATTGACCCCACCACTATCCGGTCGGAAACTTTCCGTGTCCGAGGTGTCCAGACCCAGATTCGTGGCCTCGAGGGTTGCATCTTCGCCCAACGCCACGAAACGGATGGTGATGCCGGAATCGGTTGCCTTTTGGATGCGCGACCTGGTTTGTGCAAGTTCGAAACTGACACTTGCGTTCTCGCCTCCGTCCGAAATAATGAAGAACGTGAACTTCTCGGACTGGTTGCCGGAGATAGACATGTTGCGGTTCAACGAAAAATTGATCGCGTCGTAAAGCGGAGTCTGGCCTGTCGGTTCATAGTCACTGATCTTGAGTGGCTTTACCGATGAGACAATCTCCCTGTCAATGATCACTTTGACACCGTTTGCGTTCCCGAATCCGTAGAGACTGAGGGTCGCGTTCTGAGGCAGTTTGGACAGAAGATTGTTGAAGCTGCTGACCACCTCGTGTACCAGGTTTTCCATCGACTGAGAGTCGTCCAGGAGAATGACGATGTGAGATGAATCTGAACCCATCAGACCGGACGAGTCACCCCCGCAAGATGCTCCCTGCGATGAACATGACACAAGAGCGCTAGCAAGAACGAGGGCCACAACATAAATGGCCCTGCGGGTCAGGCTCGGACTTCCTAGATTGCCGATGCTGGCAGTTTCGGCCATCTGTTTCAGGGTTGGTGGATGATGGTCAAGCGCAGACCCGTGTCGGGGTGGTACCGCCAGCTAGCCCGGAATTCGCCCCACGACTCCTCGAGGAGGCCATCCAGCGCCCGCGTCTCCCCAATATTCTGGAAAACGTAGTCAGGCGCCATCAAGCCGCGCAGAACGCAGTATGCACTGCCGAGGAGGTCGCCTTCAGAGTCCTCTTGGCCTTTGGTATCGAACGACGCCGACTTTCCGTCTGATGAGAGTTGGTCTATGCCAAGGCAAGCTTCGGCAGTAATTGAGAGGCCCCCATTCGCCTCGGGCTTTACGAGCTCATCGAAGACTTGCTTACGGGCGCTTTCGTCCAGTCCGAGGTGAAGAGTGGCGTTCATCTTTTCCGCGATGCCCTTGGCCTCTGACTCTGAGTATTCCTCGGTGTCGAGGTTGATCAGCGCAGTCTTCGCGATGATGGTTTGTGATTCAAAGGGTTGCGAACCAACGGAGAGCATCAGACCCGCCTTGAATGCATCGAGAAAATAGGCTGCCCTTCTGGCTTCCTCCACGGATGGGTACATCGCGATTGTTGGTTCGTTCTCTCCGCAGTTGATTGATTCCTGAGAGCTGAGCAACCAACGCTTGTCCTCACCTGACGTCTCCACGGTTGTGGTTGTCGCGGGCGTCGCAGACGTACATTTTCCGCCGGAATCGACGAAACTCTGCCGTATATCCGAGATCGAGGAGCCGGCGGAGCCACAGGATGCGAGCACCAAACCGACGATGACCATTCCGAGATGTGATGACCGCATCGGCCTGTGTTGTGACATCTTTGAACAGTACAACACCCCACTTGTCTCGATTCCCGGAGAGTCGTAGGGGGACGGCCGTGCGTGCCCGATAGCGGAGCTGTTTCTTCCGCATGGGGCAGGTGGTGGTTACATGCCGGTCGGGAAATCGCCCCGTTGGGGGCGAAGCCCTGATTCCGGGGGATTCAAGCGGCGAAGACCACCTGCCGAATTTCGGTGGGACTCCATCAAACGCCTGTGCCACAAGGGATTCCGCCCGCCCGGATCTGTTGGCGCGTCACGAATGCACAAATCCACCACCTCCCGTGTGACCTCCGTTACATTCACCAGTGGGCGGGGTACTAACTCGAAAGAGGTAAGTCCCATGTACACACTCGGATCACTCATCCTGATGGCAATCCTGCTCGGTGCGGTCATGCCCGTGTTCAACACGCTGACCCACACGCTCAAGCTGGACAAGATCATCAAGGCCATCCCGGTCGTCGGTGCCCACGTCACTCTGGCAATCAGCATCCTGCTCGTCTGGGCCCTCAACGTCCACATCGTCTCCGGCTGGGTCGGCGACATGCGCAACTCCTGGATGACCATCTGCGTTGATGGCGCCATCGTCTACGGCATGGTGCCGGTCAAGGACGCGATCGTGTCCTTCATCAGCCGTGGTCTCACGACGCTCCGCGCCGCCTGAGCCACAGTTCCAACAGAACACCTCCAACGGAAGGGCCACCGCCTCGGCGGTGGCCCTTTCTGGTTCCCTTGTTCGCCCCGGGCCGGGTTTGTGAATAAGTTTCTGGCATGGGAACTCGACTCCGCATCCTCTCCGCCGCGGCCCTCGGGCTGGCTCTCGTCACCGTCCCGCCGGGCGGGCCAGCCGTCGCCGCCGCAATCGACCCGGGTGAATTCACCGTGACGATGAACAACCCGCAGCAGGGTTCGGGTGGCGGCGGGACACAACCCACGATCACCTGCACCGCGAACGGCATGTCCACCACCCTGCAGAACTTCTTCGACAACGTGGTCGGGCGATGGTCGCAGCCGGGCAACCCGCCCACCGTGACGTGTTCGAGCAAGCGGGAGACCGTGCAGACGAACGCCGCACTCACGGGCACGGTCACGAACGTGAATGTCGGGTCGGGTTCGATGAGCCAGACGTGCGACATGAAGCAGACAATCGAGATGTCCTTCGACGTCGCCACGACGATGGCTGCGACGGCGGGACAGCCGGCCACGGCAACGGTCTCCAACATCAAGAATTCGTTGAACGGCTTCCAGGCGTGCGCGTGGGCGATGTCCTTCAACGACGCCAAGTCATCGAAGTTGTCAGGCACGATCGAGCAGGTGTCATCGTTCTCCGGTGACGGGCAGTCGGTCACGTGTCCGTCGCAGTACCAGAACATGGGTGCGTCGGTGAAGCCCTACTGCGTGCCCATCACCACCAGTGCGAACGTCTTCGTGGTCGGTGGCACCGGCTACTTCGCCGACACGTCCGGCACCGGGTCGTTCACGCATTCCGACATCGCACCGATCATGATCCCCGTCACCTCCAGCGTGAAGGTGGCGTCCGCGCGGCTGCAGTCGTTCGTCCTCGAATCCGTCGCGTCACTCGTGCAGGCCAACACTGCCGACACGGCGGACGGCCTGAAGATGAGCCTCCTCAAAGGCGCCAAGGCGACCGTGCGCATCGTGAGCCCGGCGAAGGTTGGCGGCAAGCGGGCGCTCGGCACCGGCACCGACGGCTCCACTCTGACAACGGTGAAGATGTCGGCTGCCCCGGGGGCGAAATGCGGCGTGACCGCAAAGTCGGGGACGAAGTCGAAGTCGGTGCTGTCAGCGAAAAAGGATGCCGACGGGCTCATCACCACGTCGATCACGTCCGCGACGCTCAAGAAATCGCTGGCCGTGAAGGCCGGGGCGAAGGTGATGCTGAGCGTCTATTGCGCCGTGCCGTCGGGCACCGCGAAGTCTGACCAGTCGGTGACGATCGACGGCTAGCTGCGGGGGACCTTGCTCCAGGGCAGGTCCTTGTCCACGCGCGGCTCGCCGGGCAGGCCGAGCACCTGCTCGCCGAGGATGTTGCGCATGATCTCGCTGGTGCCGCCCTCGATGGAGTTGGCACGGACGCGCAGGAAGCTGTGGCGCACGCCGAGGTGAAGTCGTAGCCGACCATCGCGTCCGCGCCCATCAACTCCAGCGTGAACTCCGAGACCTTCTTGTTGAACTCGGCCAGCATCAACTTGGCGATCGAACCCTCGGGCCCGGGGTTGCCGGCCTTCGCGGCCTGGGCGCCCTTCATGTTGGTGAGGCGCAGCGCCTCGCTCTTGCAGAACAACTGCATGAGGGTGTCCTTGTGGGCGGCGTTGCGCTGGTCCGCCGGGGTGTCCTGCCAGACGCGGATGTCGTCATCGAACGGGCCACGGCGCTTCGCATTGCCGCCGCCCCCTCCGCCGATCGCGGTGCGCTCGTTCATGAGGGTGGTCAGCGCGACGCGCCAACCCTCACCGACGTCGCCGACGCGGTGGGCGTCGGGCACACGCGCATCGGTCATGTAGACCTCGTTGAACTCGGCCTCACCGGTGATCTGGCGCAGCGGACGCACCTCCACGCCCGGTGCCTTCATGTCGAGGGCGAAGTAGGTCATGCCCTTGTGCTTCGGCGCGTCGGGGTCGGTGCGGGTGACGAGCATTCCCCAGTCAGCGAGGTGGGCGAGCGTGTTCCACACCTTCTGGCCGTTGATGACCCATTCGTCGCCGTCGCGCACGGCCTTCGTGCCGAGACCGGCGAAGTCGGAACCGGCGCCCGGCTCACTGAACAACTGGCACCACTTCTCCTCGCCCGTGAACATGGGGCGCAGGAAGCGCTTCTTCACTTCCTCGCTGCCGTGGGTGACGATGGTCGGCCCGGCGAGCGCGATGAAGAACGTGGCGGGATCCTGCGGAGCTGCACCGGCCTTGCGGAGGCGCTCCTCGACGACGCGGTTCAGCTCGGGCCGAAGGCCCATTCCGCCGTGTCCCTCGGGGAAGTGGACCCACGCGAGGCCCGCGTCGAAACGCGCGCCGCGGAACGCGATGTTGTCCATCTTCTTCGGGTCGTTTGCTGCGAGGAATGCGTCGAGTGCTGCCTCGACGCGTGACGTTGCGGTGTCGGTGCTCATGGGGTCATTCTCCTTGTTCGGGGGTGTTCAGGGCAAGGCGCGGTGCGAATGCGGGATGCTCAGAGGATGCGGTACACGTCGTAGTCGACTGTGCCCGCACCCGGGGTGCCGACGGCGACCGCCTGGATGCCGTTCAGCCACGCGTAGCGCTCGTCGCCGGTCTCGAACAACGGCGCGGTGGTGATGCGCGGGCCGCTGTCGGTGGGGGCCATGATGCCGCGGTAGTGCGTGTGGATCACCGCGCCGTCATCGGTGTTGATGAGCGCACGGACGTCGAGCTGCGCGGTGCCGTCGGCGCGCATGGTCAGCCAGTCGGCGCCGAGGTGGGCGACGGTGCCGTTGACCTTCGGGCCCGTGACGGTGCCGCCGTTGATGCCGACGATCACGCGCGTGCCGTGGGGGCCACCGGGCACGACGGCCGGCGCATCGAGGGTGGCGTGGAGGTGGAAGAGGAACTCGACGTTCAGGGATGTGACATCACTCATGGGAGCGAACACTACGCCCCGGCCGGGGACGGTTTCTCATCCGGCGCGGAGCGGTCCGTGGGGCAGGTTCGGCAGCACCCACTCGGCGAAACGCTCCGCCTCGTCGATGTGCGGGTAGCCCGAGAAGATGAAGGCACTGAGCCCGAGTTCGCGGTACTGGAGGATCTTCTCGGTGACCTCGGCGGGGCTCCCGACGAGGGCAGCACCGCATCCGCTGCGTGCCTTGCCGATGCCCGTCCAGAGGACCGGCTCGACGAAACCGTCACCCGACGACGAGCCCCGCAGTTCGGCCTGTCGGCGAACACCCGCGCTCTGGCTGTCGAGGGAACGGGAGCGGATCCTGTTGCCCTCCTCCTCGTCGACCGCGGCAATCAGGTGGGCGGCCGCGGCGTAGGCCTGCTGAGACGTCTCACGCACGACGACGTGCACGCGGTACCCGAACGACAGCGACCGGCCTGCGGCCGCCGCGCGCGCCGACACGTCATCGATGGTCCGCCGAATCTCGTCGGTGGTGTCTGGCCACATGAGGTACACGTCCGCCCCGTGGGCCGCGGCGTCACGCGCCTCGGTGCTGAGGCCGCCGAAGTAGAACGGTGGGGACGCTTGCCCCGCGGCGATGCGCGGCGGGTCGATGTCGAAGTGCAGGAACTCGCCGTCAATCGATAGGTGCTCGCCGTCCATCAGCGTGCGCAGCGCGTCCATCGTCTCTGCGGTCCTGCGGTAGCGGGCGGGCCCATCGAGGGTCTCGCCGGGCATCTCGGAGGAGATGATGTTCACGGTCAGGCGGCCGTCGAGGATCCGGTTGAGCGTCGTCAGTTGCCGCGCCAGCTGCGGCACCCACATCTCGCCCACGCGCACGGCCACGAGGAGGCGTGAGTTCCTGATACGCGGCGCGATGGCGGATGCGAACGCGACCGTGTCGATGCCGAGCTGGTAGCCGGAGGGCAGGAGGACGTTGTCGAACCCGAGCTCGTCCACGCGCCCGACGATGTCGGCACAGTGCTCCCAGCTGCTGAGCAGGTCGTCCCGGACGACACCGAGCTGTTCGTAGTCGTCGTCGCACAGCGCGCCGAACCAACTGACCTCGATGGTGCCGGTCACGGCAGCGGGACTCCCTCGCTCGCCTCGACGATGCGGTAGAGGTCGCGCCTCGTCAGTTTCACTGCCGTTGCTCGCGCCGCTTCGGCGAGTCGTGACGGGTTCTGCGACCCGATGATCGCGACAGGCTTCGACGGGTGGGCGAGGACGAACGCGATCGCGACGGCGGAACGTGTCACCTCGTTCTTGGTGGCGAGTTCGTCGAGAACGGCAAGGAGCTCCGGGCGGATTCCCTCGCCCGTGGCGATGCGGCCACCCGCCAGTGGGCTCCATGCGAGAGGCACGAGGGACTTCTTCATGCAGTGGTCGAGTGTGCCGTCACGCAGTGGCTCGAGATGTGCGGCGGAGTACTCGGGCTGGACGCTCGCGAGGTTGAACGAGAGCCGTGCCTCCAGCAGCGTCGTCTGGCTGAGCGTGTGGTTGGACACGCCCACCTCCCGCACGAGTCCGCGGCTGCGCAGGTTCGAGAACGCCGCGAACACCTCGTCGGGATGCGTGAACAAGTCGGGCCGGTGCACCTGGTACAGGTCGACATGGTCGGTGGCGAGCCTGCGCAGCGACGCCTCGCACGCCTCGATCAGGTACTTCGACGACGAGTCGTACGGCTGGCCGGGGATGATGCCGCCCTTCGTCGCGAGCACGATGCGCTCGCGCAGACCGGGCTGGCGGGTGAGCAGGCGGCCGAGTGCCTCCTCGCAGGAGCCAAACGCGGAGCCTCCCCAATCGAGTCCGTAGACATCGGCGGTGTCGATGAGATTCATCCCGAGGTCGACGGCCGCGTTCACCGCGGCGGCGGTGGCATCGTCCGGTCCCGTCAGTCGCCAGCAACCGAACGCGATGGGACCTACCGGCGGGAGCTGGCCGATGGAGCGGGGAGCATCAAGTGACACCGTCGCCTCGGACACAGCGGGCATGTTCTGGTCGGTCATCGTGGGTCTCCCTGTGGCAGTTCGGTGAGAAGGTCGGGCGTGAGCTCGGCGAGCGACCGGGCACCGCACAGTCTCATGGTGCGCACCATCTCGTCGGTGAGCATCGCGAGTGCGCGTTCGACGCCGGCTTCGCCGGCCGCGCCGAGTCCGTAGAGGTACGAACGGCCCATCGTGCACGCGGTGGCGCCGAGAGCGAGCGCCTTCACGATGTCGCCCCCGCGCCTGATGCCGCCGTCGCAGATGACGGGGACACGACCACCGAGGGCCTCCACCACCGGGCGCACGAGGGAAATGGGGGCCGGTGCGCCGTCCAGCTGGCGCCCGCCGTGGTTCGACAGCAGGACGGCGTCGACACCACGGTCGGCGGCGATGACCGCGTCCTCGATCGTCTGGATGCCCTTGATGGAGATGGTGCCGTTCCACTCTCCGCGGAACCAGTCGATGTCGTCCCAGGAGAGTGCGGGGTCGAACTGCTCGCTGATGAACGTGGAGAGCGTCACCGCCGTGCCGCTGCCGTTGTTGGAGGACTGCGCGACGTTCGCGAAGGTGATCGGATCGTTGCGCACGAAGTCCCACGTCCAGGACGGGTGCATGATGCCGTCGATGATGGTGCCCGGGCCCAGCTTCGGGGGCAGCGTGAAGCCGCGTCGCACGTCGCGCTCGCGCCGCCCGAGAACGGCCGTGTCCACCGTCAGCATGATCGAGTCGTACCCGTTCGCGGCTGCGCGCTGCAGCATGTCCCGCACCATCGACCGGTCGCGCCAGGCGTACACCTGGAACCACTTCGGCCCGTCACTGACCGCTGCGACCTCCTCGATGGAGCGGGTGGAGAGAGTGGAGAGCGTGTAGGGGAGACCGTGCCCTGCGGCCACGCGTGCGACGGCGAGCTCGCCCTGTGAGTGGGCGATGCGGGTGAAACCGGTGGGGGAGAACACCAACGGGAACTGCAGGCGGTGGCCAAGGAGCGACGCGGTGGTGTCGATGGAGGACACGTCGCGCATCACCCGGGGCCTGAACTCGTAACGGCCAAAGGCCTCGCTGTTGTTGCGCAGCGATGTCTCGTCCTCGGCCGCGCCGTCGATGTAGTCGAAGATCCCGCCGGGCAGGCGACGCTCCGCGATGAGCCTCAGGTCCGCGATGTTCGCCGCACGGGCGAAGCGGCGCTTGCGAGGCGACACGACCGGGGTGTCGAAGCTGGCCACGGAACGCAGCGACCGGAGGATGCCCATCGCGCCGAGGCTACTGCCGGGGGCGAAATCGTGCCCTCCCCGTCCGTTGGGGGAGAATCTCGGCGTGAGTTTCCCGTCCGACCTAGAGATAGCCCAGGCCGCTTCGCTGCGACCGATCACGGAGATTGCCGCCGCGCTCGGACTGTCACCGGACCATGTGGAGACGCACGGGAAGCACGTCGCGAAGATCGAGCTCGATGCCATCGCCGCCGCGTCGGCGAAACCGAGGGCGAAGTACGTGGTGGTCACCGCCATCACGCCGACACCGTTGGGCGAGGGGAAGACGACGACGTCGGTCGGTCTCGCCCAGGCAATGGCGAGGATCGAGAAGAAGGGGCTCCTTGCGCTGCGCCAGCCGTCCATGGGGCCCACGTTCGGCATCAAGGGCGGTGCCGCGGGCGGCGGGCACAGCCAGGTGGTGCCGATGGAACTGCTGAACCTGCACCTCACCGGTGACTTCCACGCGGTGACTGCGGCACACAACATGTGCGCGGCGATCCTCGACAACCACCTGCACCAGGGGAACGCGTGCGGCATCAACCCGAAGACGATCACGTGGCGCCGGGTGCTGGACGTGAACGACAGGTCGCTGCGCAACGTCATCATCGGTCTCGGCGGCAAGGACGATGGGGTCACGCGCCAGTCCGGGTTCGACATCACCGCGGCATCGGAGGTGATGGCGATCCTCGCGCTCTCCACGTCGGTGGAGGACATGCGCGCGCGGCTCGGCCGCATCGTGGTGGGTTACACCGATGACGATGTCGCGGTGACCGCGGAACATATCGGCGCGGCCGGCGCGATGGCGGTCATCATGCGCGACGCACTCAAGCCGAACCTGATGCAGACGCTCGAGAACACCCCGGCACTCATCCATGCCGGGCCGTTCGGGAACATCGCCACGGGCAACTCCTCGGTCATCGCAGACCTCCTCGGCATCCACCTCTCCGAGTACCTCATCACCGAGGCAGGGTTCGGTGCCGACATGGGCGCCGAGCGGTTCTTCAACATCAAGTGCCGCGTGTCGGGTCTGCGACCCGACGCAGCGGTCCTCGTCACCACCGTGCGTGCCCTGAAGGCGCACTCCGGCCGGTTCCGCATCGTCGCGGGACGGCCCCTGCCGGGGGAACTACTGGCCGAGAACCCCGATGACGTGCGCGCCGGCGCCGCCAACCTGGCCAAGCAGATCGAGAACGTGAAGGTGCACGGTGTGTCACCGGTCGTTGCGATCAATGCGTTCCCCACGGACCACCCCAGCGAGCACGCGGTGATCAGGGAGATCGCGGAGTCACTCGGCGCGCGGGTGGCCGTGTGCACGCACTTCGCCGACGGGGGTGCCGGCGCGGTGGACCTGGCCCATGCCGTGGTGCGCGCATGCGAGGAACCCACCGACTTCCGGTTCCTCTATCCCGATGACGCATCGCTCGCCGAAAAGATCGAGGCGGTCGCCACGCGCATCTACGGGGCGGCGCGGGTGGAGTACTCGAACGAGGCCCGCACGCAACTGGCGCGCTACGAGAAGAACGGCTTCGGCAACCTGCCCGTGTGCATCGCAAAGACACACCTGAGCATCAGCGGTGACCCGTCCCTGAAGGGTGCGCCCACGGGGCACGCGCTCAACGTGCGCGAGGTGCGGGCGTCGGTCGGTGCCGGTTTCGTCTACCCGATCTGCGGCGACATGCGCACGATGCCCGGGCTCGGGGCACACCCCGCCGCACTGTCCATCGACCTCGATGCCGAGGGGCGCGTGACCGGGCTGTTCTAGGGCCTACTTGCCCTTGAGCGCGGCGACGACGGGTGCGATCTCCTCGATGTTCTCGCCACCGACGATGAAATAGCTGAAGCCCCACCGCTCGCGTGCCGCGTGGATGCTCTCGATGATCGAGTCGACGCTGCCGATCAGCCCGAACGGGGAGTCCTCGATGAGCTCCGCGGGGATCTTGAACATCCCGGCAACCGCGTTGATCATGCCCGCGCGGTCGTCGGTGACCTTCACGAAGAACGTGCGGATGTTCATCTCGATGTCGGCAAGACGGTGCGCGCCGGCCTCCGCCACGATGGCGACCTTCTCGTCGACCGCGTTGGCGGTCATGGTGGCAACCGCCTCGGTGCCGATGACGCCGGCGTGCAGCGTGCCGTTGATGCCGACGATGTCTGCCTCCCGTGCGGCGATGGTGAGGACGCGCTTGCCACCCCCGCCGATTAGCACCGGCGGGCACGGCTTCTGCAGGGGCTTCGGCTGGCCGTTGTAGTTGGTGACCGTGTAGTGGTCACCCGAGAACGAGTACGGGCCCTCGCCCATGGTGCCCTTGATGATCTTCAGGCCCTCGACGAAACGGTCGATGCGCACCTTCGGCGAGTCGTACGGGATGCCCGCTTCCTCGTAGTCGCTGACCATCCATCCTGCACCGAGACCGATCTCGAGGCGCCCCTCCGACAGCAGATCGATCGTGGCGAGTTCCTTCGCGAGCACGACGGGGTGCTTGTAGTCGTTGTCGAACACGAGTGCGCCGACGCGCAGGTCCGTCGTGGCATCGGCCGCCGCCATCAGCGCCGGCACCGGCGCGAGTTGGTCGGTGAAGTGGTCGGGCATGGTGAGGACGTCGTACCCGTTCGCCTCGGCGCGACGGGCGAGATCCGCCCACTCTCGAGCCGTTGTCGCACGGGACGCCTGCACGCCGAACCGGAAGCCACGGTGGGGGAATTTGCTCATGTCGCGAGGGTAGCGGCGTCGGGTGACATGGGCCGTGTGCGGGCCACAAGTACCGTGGAGCGGAGTGAAAAACCCCGCATCGTGGATCTTCCGGATGGCAGTTGCCGTCACGGCCGGGGCACTCATCATCACTGCGTGCGTGGTGGGTCTCGCACCGAACCTGTGGACCGCGCTGAAGGCCCACGAAGAGGTGCCGGTCAAGCTGCCGGCGTTCAGCGGTCTCGCGACGCGCACCCAGATCCTCGACGTGAACAACCAGCAGATCGGCGTGTTCGAGTTCGAGAACAGCCAGCCCCTCTCCATCGACACCGTTCCCGATCATGTCGTGGCTGCCCTGCTCGCGGTGGAGGACTCCGGGTTCGAGAAGCACAAGGGAGTCAACCTGCGGGCCCTCGTTCGCGCGACCCTCGCGAACTTCCAGTACAGCTCGGCGCGCCAGGGCGCCTCCACGATCACGCAGCAGGTCGTGAAGAACGAGTACCTCGCGGGGCTGCCGCGCGACGGCCGGTACAAGATCCTGCAGGCGCGGTACGCGGTCATGCTGGAGAAGCAGGTTCCGAAGAAGAAGATCGTCGAGCGGTACCTGAACACCGTGTACTTCGGGAACAACGCATACGGCATCCAGGCGGCGGCCGAGGTGTACTTCGGCGCGAAGGTGCAGGATCTCACCCTTGCTCAGGCCGGTTTCCTCGCCGGTCTGGTGCGGGCCCCCACCACGTACGACCCCATCCGCAGGCCCGAGCAGTCGCGACGTCGCTTCCGTCAGGTCCTTGACCGTTTCGTGGAGACGGCACTGATGACCCCGGTCGATGCCGACACCACATTCGCGTCATTCTCCGTTCCCGAGACCGTCGGGGCTGTCGCGCAGCAGTCGACCTCGCGCACCTACATCAGCGAGATGGTCCGTGATTACCTGCTGAACAAGAGCACGGTGCTCGGTGCCACGTACGCAGAGCGTTACAACGCGCTGTACCGCGGTGGCCTGAGGATCCAGACAACCATTGACGCATCCGCGCAGACGAAGGCGGAAAAGGCCTCGAAGGAAAAATTGCCCGCGAACAAGACGGGGGTGCAGACGGCGATGGTCTCGCTCGACACCGCAACGGGGGCCGTTCGCGCGCTGGTCGGCGGTCCTGGTTTCTCCGCGGGGCGCAACGAGGTGAACCTCGCGCTGCGCCGGCGCCAGACCGGCTCCAGCATCAAGATGTTCATCCTCACCGCCGCACTGGAGGCCGGTGTCGACGGCAACGATCTCATCGACGGCACGCTTCCGTGCACGTTCCCGAACCCGGGCAAGCCCGAGGAACCGTTCAGGATCACGAAGGGAGTCAGCCAGCCGTTGACGACGCTCGCGGAGCAGACGTGGTTGTCCATCAACTGCGCGTACGCGCGTCTCGCCCAGATCGTCGGCCTGAACCGGTTGCCGAACACCGTCTACAAGCTGGCGTCGTCGGCGTACCTGCGGCCGGACATCTACAAGATCTGGCCGTACGCAAGTTTCTCCACGGGTGCGAACGAACTGAGCCCGTTCGACATGGCATCGGGCGCGCAGACGATCGCCAACGGGGGCCTGCACCAGGAGCCGTACTTCATCGAGAGCATCGTCGACGGCCTGGGCAACACCGTCTACAAGCACACGATCGCGGGCATGCAGGTGATCAGCAAGGAAGTGGCCGACAAGGAAGTGGCAATCCTGAAGCAGACGCTCATCAAGGGGACCGCCCGCCGCACGCCGCTCGCGGGCGACAGGCCTTCGGCGGGCAAGACCGGAACGCAGGACGAGAACACGAATGCGTGGTTCGTCGGCTTCACGAAGCAGTTGACGACCGCGGTGTGGGTGGGCGACCCGAAGGGTTACACACCGATGGTGAACATCCCCGAGTTCAAGGCTGATGGCGTTCCGCGCGTGCAGGGAGCCACCTACCCGGCCCGCATCTGGAAGGCGTACATGGATGCGGCGCACGATGGTCTCCCCGTGGTCGACTGGGACGCTCCCGTGCCACCGACGCGCAACCAGATGCGCCTCTACCTGCCGGGTGTGGACTGCATCGCAGAGGTGGTGTCGGGCAAGTTGCCGCGCACCGCGACCGGCGCCGTGAACACGGTGGTTCCGCCGTCGACGCTCGCACCCGTTGCACCCGTGGTCACGACGACAGTCCCCGGCACCCCGGTTGCACCTCCGACGACCGCCTTCAAGGGTCCGGTGGTCAGCGTGGTCGACCCGGGCACCACGATCGCTCCCACCGACCTGAACCCGTTGACACCGGTGGTGGGTGTCGACCCGCAGCGTTACCTGGTGTACGACTGCGCAAAGGGTGTCCCGGCATCGGTGCGCACCACCGTTGCGGGCTAGTCCGTAGCCTGTCAGCGTGCTCTTCTGGTTCGTCGGCTCGTCGTGGGTGGCCGTGTGGTTCGTGTTCCGCGACGAGAGGTTCGACTACCGGTGGCTCACGGTGGGCGCGCTCCTGCCCGATGTCATTGACGGCGTCACCGGCGGGTCGTGGGTCTTCCACTCGGTGACCGCGAGCGTCCTCGCGATGACAGTCGTGATGCTGGCCACCCGCGGCCGCCGCGCGCCGCGCCGCAGCCTTCTCGCCGTCCCCATCGGGATGTTCATGCACCTGGTGTTCGACGGTGCCTTCAACCGCACGGAGAACTTCTGGTGGCCGTTCGGCGGCACCTCGTTCGACGGGTCGTCGCTGCCGTCGTTCGACCGCATGCCGTTGAACATCGCGCTCGAGGTGCTCGGGTTCGTGGCGGTCGCGTGGATGTGGCGCACGCACGGACTCTCGGATGCGGATGCACGGCGCCGTTTCGTTGCCACCGGCGAGTTGAGGAGACCGCAGGGCCCTCTGACCGGGACCGGCGAATGCTGATCCTCGTGCGCCACGGGCGCACCGGCGTCAACGCGGGCGCGCGCCTGCAGGGTCACATGGACGCAGAGCTCGACGAACTCGGCGTGGAGCAGGCACGGGTGACGGGGGAGCACCTACGGGCACGTTTCCCCGCGGCACGCATCATCACCAGCCCATTGGTGCGGGCCGTCGACACCGCGATGTCCATCGGTGCTTCGGCGATCAACGACGAACGTTTCATCGAGCTGAACTACGGCGACTGGGACGGCCTCGAACTCTCGAAGGTGCCGAGGGACGAATGGCAGCAGTGGCGGCGCAACCCGCACTTCAGGCCGCCGGGCGGGGAGACCCTTGTGGAACTGGACCAACGCGTCCGGCCCGCACTGGAGGAACTCGCGGAGGAGGCGCGCGCAACAGACATCATCATCGTGTCGCACGTGTCGCCCATCAAGAGCGCCGTCACGTGGGCACTGGGAACGGGACCCGAGTCGACGTGGCGGATGTCGCTCGACCGCGCCAGCATCTGCACGATCGCGATAGGGCCGAACGGGCCGGCCCTCGTGTCATTCAACGAGACGGGGCATCTCGGCCACTTGCGTGGGTGACGGTGAGCCGCTCTGTAAGCGGGATTCTGTACCCACTTTCGTGGGCGGTGACCATCCATCTATGCGGCCTACCCGGAGGTTGCCTCTCGGCGGGCGGGCAGCCCACCTCCTGCTTGGCCTTGCTTCCAATGGGGTTTACCTAGCCACGGGCATCGCTGCACGTGCTGGTGCGCTCTTACCGCACCGTTTCACCCTTGCCTGTGATGTCTCCATCCATCGGCGGTTTGCTCTCTGTTGCACTGTCCGTCAGGTTTCCCCGACCTGGCTCTCGCCAGCACTGTGCCCTGTGAAGTCCCGACTTTCCTCAATGCATCTCTGCACTGCGGTCACCCGAGCGACTCACCGTCACAGACGAGTGTACGGATGCGTCCCGTCGATAGCGAGAGAGATAAGTACCGAACCGAGCCGGCTCAGTACTCGAGGCTGTTGAGGCTCGGCGTCTCCATGAGGATGGTGACGCGCGCACCGTCCTCGTTCGGCTTGCCGACGACGACAGGGAACGAGGTGAGCGGGCCGAACGCATCGGGGAGTGTCGCCACGAGATCGACGCCTTCCTTGTTGACCGCGGGAACGACACCCTTGGTGCCGCCGCGGATCAACTGAGCGGTGGCGGCCGAGTACTTCGACGGACCGACCGCCAGCGACATCATCGCCGAACGGAGCGCCGGGTCGTTCGTCCATGCGACGAAGGCCTGGTACGTGGCGGCGACGATTCCCTCGAGCGCGTGCACGAAGACGAGGATGTCGCCCTCTGCGTCCTCGCTGTCCTTGATCGCGGCGACCGCCTTCGTGACGTAGTTCGTCATCATCTTCGTGTTCGGCTCGGTGACGCTCTCGCCGCCGCGGCTGTTGATCACGGAAGTGAGTGCCGCAATGTTCGACTTGTGACCGAGCACGTAGTTGGCCATCGCCGCCTTTGCATCCGCACTTGCCTTCCCGGTGATGGTTGCGTCACCCAGGGCTTCGACGGCGAGGTTCTCGACCGACTGCGCCGTGCGAAGGAGAACATCGTCCGAGACGTGTGCCTCGGGGAGGGCTGTCGCGACAGGGGCCTCGCCGATGCGACCGAGACCCGGATCGGGGCTGCCGCAGGCGGCAAGGATGACGCCGGCCGCTGCCGCGGTCCCGCCGTTGATGAGGAGTGCACGACGGCTGACGATGGAGTTCTTCATGTTCATCATGTTCCTTTTCTCAGGCGCCGTAGGCCACGGAGTCGACCGAACCGCCCGAGGACACGAGCAGCGCTGCCTCGTGGCGCGCCTCGACGGTGATGATGGAGGCGACGAGGGTTGCTGCATCGAGGCCCTGGATGGACTTCAGCGCGTCGATGTGCGTCGTGGCGGTCGCCGCCTCGAGACGGGCGAGCTGCGGCGCGAGAGTCGCGTAGCCACCGGCGTTCACCGGAAGCGCGGGCGCGGTGGTGGCACCGGCCTTGCGACCGAGGTAACCGGAGAGGGCCTGCACGTACGCCTTGTGGTGGGATTCGATCAGTTCGAGCACCGCAAGGTCGTCGCCGGAGACACTGGCCTTTGCCGATTCGTATGTTGCGACCATGGCCGCCTCGCGGACGATCAGCGAGTTCAGCGTTGCGGTGTCCGCGTCGGAATGGAGAGGGGGTGCGGTGGTGGTCGGAGCTGCGTCGTCGGCGGCCGAGGCGCGACCCGCAACCGCAACCGTTGCACCCGCGGCGATCAGCGAGGCGAGAAGAGCACGGCGCGAGGTCGGGGCCTGCTCTCTTGTTTCAGGTGAATGTGTGTCCACGAGGGGGCATCCTTTGTCCGTAGGCGATTCGTCGCGAGACAACACTAGAAGTCCAGTGCTGACAGGTCGGGTATCCAGGCCTTGGCCCGGGACACGGCCTCTCCCCATTGTTGTCGTGAGACCCCCGGTGCTCCCAATGGGCTGACGGAGCGGAATCCGCCGATTCGGGAACAGGCATCGGCGAGGGATCGCCACTGGCCGACTGCCGTTCCCGCGAGAAGTCCGGCGCCGAGCGTGGTCGCTTCCGTGACGGGTGACACGGTGACTGGCCGGCCGGCAGCATCCGCAAGAGCCTGGACGAACGTCTCGTTGCGGCTCATGCCGCCGTCGACATTGATCGTCTCGATCGTGATGCCCGTGTCGGACTCTGCCGCGTCGACCAGGTCGACGCCGCGGTGTGCGATGCCTTCCAGGACCGCCCGCACGATGTGGGCACGCGTGGAGCCCCGCGTGATCCCGAACAGCGCTCCGCGTGCACCGTAGTCCCAGTGCGGCGTCCCGAGCCCGAGCAGGGCGGGAACGTAGACGACACCGTCCGTTGATCCGACACTCGCGGCGATGGCGTCGGATTCCGCGGGGGAAGCGATGATTCCCATGTCGTCTCGCAGCCACTCGACGTTCGTCCCCGCGGAGAGCATGATCCCCTCGACGCCGTAGAAGTGCCCGTCCGGACCGGAGAACGCGACGATCGGGAACGTCCCGCCCGCATTGCGGCGCGCACTGGCGGGAGCATCAGGCCCGACGAACATGTCGAGCATGCCCCCGGTGCCGAACGTGATCTTCGTCGCGCCCGTCGTGATGCACCCCTGGCCGACAAGTGACGCCTGCTGGTCGCCGACGAGTGCCGCTATCGGCGGCGAACCGGGCAGTGCGGACGCAACGGCGATGTCACCCGACGTGGGCACGATGCGCGGGAGCTGGTGCAGGTGAATCCCCAGTGCCTCGAGCACCGGCTGGTTCCACGATGTGCCGCTCGCGACGGTGAGCCCGGTGACGGCTGCGTTCGTGTGGTCGATCACGTGCGCCGTGCCGCCTGACAGCTTCCACGCGAGCCAGGAGTCGACCGTGCCGAAGAGGACGTCGTCATCGGCCCGTGCGGCGTCGTCGGAAAGATGGTTGCCGAGCATCCACGCGATCTTCGTCGCGCTCTGGTTCGGCGCGAGCGTGAACCCGTGGTTGGCACGCGCCATGATGCAGTCGCCGACGGTGTAGAGCGTGAGGTCGTTCAGGATTTGGTTGAAGAGACCGCTGTTGCGGAGACTGTTGCTAAAGAACCTGTTTACATTGAAAGACCCAGACAGCCCCGCGTATCCATAGAAAAGATTGCTGGCAAGAGAGGACGTAAATCCTATAGTGAAATTGATACGGAAATAGATTTAATTGAAATTCCGGACGAAAAAGTATTGGCCCAAAAATTATA
>JBEGJV010000031.1:0-14305 GCA_041184385.1 Actinomycetota bacterium | reverse complement strand
CCGCCCGCGCAGACCTTCGTGAAGGTGACCTTCCCCGAGGGCTTCACGGTGGCCCAGATGGGCGCGCGGCTCACCGAGAAGATCACGTTCATGTCCCCGTCGGATTTCGCGTCAGCTGCGACGGACGGGTCCGTGGTGTCGTCGCTGGCGCCCCAGGGGACCACGAACCTCGAGGGACTCCTTTTCCCGGACACGTACCAGGTGTCGGGGGACGACACGGAGGCACGCGTGGTCGGGAGGCTGTCGTCCATGATGGAGCGGGTTGCGCGCCAGGAGAACCTCGAGGCATCGGCGAAGAGCCTCGGCTACACGCCGTACCAGATCCTCATCATCGCCTCGCTCATTGAGCGGGAGGCGAAAGTACCGGAGGACCGGGCCAAGATCGCCCAGGTCATCTACAACCGTCTCGCCAAGAAGATGAAACTCGAGATCGATGCGACGCTGCTCTACAACGCGGACCCGAATGCGGCATTCGCCGACCTGAAGGCCATGGACACGCCGTACAACACGTACATGCACGAGGGTCTTCCGCCGACCCCCATCGCAAACCCCGGACGCGCCGCGATCAAGGCCGCGCTCGCCCCGGCCGGCAAGCCGTCATCGGACGACGAGGCATGCGTGGGCCTGCCGAAGACCGCAAAGTGCGAGTACCTGTACTACGTGCTCGCGGACAAGGACGGCAGGCACGTCTTCGCCACCACCTACGAACAGCATCTTGCGAACATCGAGAAGTCCAGGGCCGCGGGAGTGCTTCCGTGACGACGAGGGCGGCCGTCATCGGGAGTCCCGTCTCACACAGTCTGTCTCCCGCCATTCATTCGGCGTCGTTCGCGGCTCTCGGCATCGACTGGAGCTACGAGGCAATCGAGGTGACCCCCGAGAACCTGGCTTCCTTCTTCTCGGTGGTCCGCTCCGGTGGCTTCGGCGGTCTATCGGTCACCATGCCGTTGAAGGAAGCCGTCATCTCGCATCTCGATTCGGTCGATGACGATGCACGCGCGCTGGGTGCGGTGAACTGTGTGTCGGTCGCCGATGGCGTGCTCAGCGGGCGCAACACCGACGGCGATGGGTGCTGCGAGGCACTCGAATCCGAGGCGTCCGTCAATCTCGGGGGTCTACGCGTGGTGCTTCTCGGTGCCGGCGGAACGGCACGGTCGGTCGCGCTCGCGCTCGGACGGCGCGGGGCCGACGTCACCGTGGTGAACAGGACGCACGCGAACGCCGAGGAGGTGGTGCGGATGGTGCGCGCGACCGTCGGTCGCGACGCTCAGGTCAGGGTCGGCGGGGAATCCGACATCAGGGACGCGCGAGTGCTCATCAACACGACGTCGGTCGGGATGAACTCCCGTGACGTCCCCGTCGACGAGGGTGTCCTGCACGGTGGTCTCGTCGTGCTCGACGCCGTCTACTCGCCGATGGACACGGCGCTCCTGGTCGCATCGCGGGATGCGGGCGCCGTGACGGTCGATGGACTGTGGATGTTGATCCACCAGGCCCGTCACCAACAGTTGTTGTGGTTCGCCAGGGCAGCCGACGCAGTCTTGATGCGCAGGGAATCCGTGCGGGAACTGGAGAGACGGGGCAAGTAGCCTGTCGGGGTGCTCCGTTACCTGACCGCCGGTGAATCCCACGGCAAGGCCCTGACTGTCATCGTCGAGGGACTTCCCGCGGGCCTGCCCGTCCTGGCCTCCGACATCGAGGGCGAATTGGCCCGTCGTCGTCTCGGGTACGGCCGTGGACCGCGTCAGCGTTTCGAGCAGGACATCATCACGCTGGTCGGCGGCATCCGCCACGGCCGCACGCTAGGGTCCCCGGTGGCTATCGAGATCCAGAACTCCGAATGGTTCCGCAGCGACAAGTGGCACGCCGAGATGTCGCCCGAACCGGGCAAGACCGAATCCCCGCTGACCCAGCCCCGGCCGGGCCATGCCGACCTGGTCGGCATGCAGAAATACGGCTTCTCCGACTCGCGTGACGTGCTCGAACGTGCGAGCGCGCGGGAGACCGCGGCACGCGTGGCAGCGGGTGCACTCGCCAAGCTGTTGCTGTCGCACCTCGGGGTGGGCATCCTCAGTCACGTCATCCAGATGGGCAAGGCGAGGGTTCCTGCCGGAACATTGCCGGCCATGTCCGATCTCGCGCGCATCGACGAGTCAGAAGTGCGTTGTGCCGTGCCGGAGGCCGGTGACGCGATGATCACCGAGATCAAGAACGCCGCGCGCGAGGGCGACAGCCTCGGGGGCATCGTCGAAGCAGTGGCCTACGGTGTGCCGATCGGTCTCGGCAGCCACGTCCACTGGGACCGGAAGATCGACGCACTGCTCGCCCAGGCAGTGATGAGCATCCAGGCCGTCAAGGGCGTGGAGATCGGCGACGGGTTCGAGGTGGCCGGCCTCGTCGGCAGCCAGGCCCATGACCCGATTCTGTGGGATGCCGAGAACCGCCGGTACGTGCGCGAGGGGCACCGCTCAGGCGGCACGGAGGGCGGCATCACCACGGGTGAGCCCCTGATCGTCCGCGCGGCCATGAAGCCGCTGGCAACTCTCAACCGGCCCACGCTGAAGACCGTCGACACCGTCACCAAGGAAGAGACCGTCAGCTTCAAGGAGCGGACCGACGTCACCGCCGTCCCGGCACTCGGTGTCGTTGTGGAGACGATGGTGGCGCTCGTTCTCGCATCAGAGGCGCAGCGCAAGTTCGGAGGGGACTCACTCGGTGAGTTCGTCGCGAACGCGAATGCATTCCGCGAAACGCTGCGGTAGCACGTGCCCCGGCACATCGTCCTCGTTGGTCTGATGGGTTCGGGCAAGAGTGCCGTCGCCCGTCGTCTCGCCACCGACGGGGTCGCTCTGCTCGACACCGACCGCATCGTGGAGAAGAACGCGGGTTGCACCGTGAGGGAGATCTTCGCCGACAGGGGCGAGGAGGCGTTCCGCGTGCTCGAGGAGGATGCCCTGCGGTCCTGTCTTTCCCACATGGACCGTGCCGTGATCGCCGCCGCGGGCGGTGTCGTCACGCGCGACGCGAACCGGACCGCACTGAACGAATCCCGCCGCAGGGGCGACTCATGGGTCGTGTGGCTGTACACCGATCCCGAAGAACTCGTCCGCAGGGTCGCAAAAGGCGGCCACCGTCCGTTGCTCGACGATGACCCGACCGGCACCCTCGTGCGCCTCGCGGCGGAACGCACCCCCATGTACGAGAACGTCACCGACCTCAGGGTCGACACAACGGGCAAGTCGCTGGACGAGGTCACCGCCGAGGTGCTGTCCGAATACGGCGCCCGGTTCGGCCGGTGGGGTGCTACGAATGAGTGACATGCGCACCGTCACTGTGAACGTGGGCCAGCACTCGTACCCGGTGTTCGTCGGCCCTGGGTCGCGGGACCTCCTGCGGAACGTCATCCCCGCGCACACCCGCCGAGTCGCGGTGGTCACGCAGGACGGGATCCCTTCTTCGCTGCTCCCCGGGCTCGACGGACTGGATGTCACCGTCCACCGCATCGGGAACGGCGAACAGCACAAGTCGATGTCCACGGTGGAGTCGTTGTGCCGCGCCTTTTCCCGGGACGGGATGACGCGGAACGATCTCGTCATCGGAGTCGGTGGGGGAATGGTCACGGACGTTGCCGGCTTCACCGCTGCGTCGTACCACCGCGGCATCCCGGTGATGCACGTCGCAACGTCCCTGCTCGGCATGGTCGACGCCGCCATCGGCGGCAAGACGGGTGTCAACATCCCGGAGGGAAAGAACCTCATCGGTGCGTTCTGGCAGCCCTCCGCCGTCGCATGCGAGATGGACGCTCTTGCCACCCTCCCGGAGCGCGAGTCGCGCTGCGGCATGGGGGAGATGGCCAAGTACCACTTCATCGCACGCGAGGACCTCGCCTCGCTCGACCTTGCATCGCGCATCGCCCGGTCGGTCGAGATCAAGGCTCGCATCGTCGAGGCCGACGAACGCGAGGGAGGGGAGCGCGCGCTCCTCAACTACGGGCACACGATGGGTCACGCCATCGAGACCCTCACCGGGTACTCCATCGCACACGGCGAGGCAGTTTCCCTCGGCCTCCTGTTCGCCGCGCATCTCGGCCGCGAGCTGGGCCGCATCGATGACGCGAGAGTTGATGAGCACTACAGGGTCGTCCACGGTGTGTACGGCCTGGCGATGCCTGTCCCCGGTGGTCTCGGCATCGATGCACTGATCGAGGAGATGGGCCGCGACAAGAAGGCACTGTCCTCGCTCACGTTCGTCCTTGACTCTGCGGACGGACTGCAGGTGGTGCAGGACGTGCCCCGTGCGGCGGTGGAGCGGGCGTACGCCGCCTTCACCGACAGAAACCCCTGAGTCCCCGCGTCGCATCGGAGTACGGTGGCGTCCATGAGTGACCGCTCCATCCTGGTGATCCACGGACCGAACCTGAACCTCCTCGGCACGCGGGAACCGCAGACCTACGGCACCGACACAGTCGACGACCACGTGGAGCGTGTGCGTGCCGTGGCCTCAGGGCGCGGCCTCACCGTCGATTCGTTCCTCTCCAACTCGGAGTCCGAGATCGTCGGGGCCGTGCAGGGTGCCCGCAACCACTACTCGGCCATCATCATCAACGCCGGTGCACTCACTCATTACTCGTGGGCACTGCACGATGCCCTGCGGTCGTTCGAGGGCGTCAAGGTCGAGGTGCACATCTCAAACCCGGGTGCACGGGAGGAATTCCGCCACACCAGCGTGATCGCGCCCGTGGTCAACGGGACCGTCGCGGGTTTCGGCGGCCTCGGGTACACGCTTGCCGCAGACGCCGTCGTGTCACTGCTCGGTTGACATGGCACGGGTGAAGACACCCGAGGAACTCGGGATGATCGAACGGGCGGCAACCATCGCCGATGAATCGCTCGCGGTGGTGTTGTCGCACGGGATCATCGGTCTCACCGAGAAGGAGTTGCGCGACCGTCTCGACGACGAGATGGCCCGTCGCGGTTCGGACTCACCTTCCTTTCCCACGATCGTGGCCGCCGGGCCGAACGGGTTCCATCCCCACCACGTACCGACGGATTCGGTGGTCGACGAGGGCGACATGGTCGTCATCGACATGGGTGCCACTGTCGGCGGGTGGATGTCGGACATGACCCGCACCGTGCGGGTGGGGACGACCTCAGCGGAACTCGAGGAGATGCATGTGCTGGTCCGCGCCGCGCAGGAAGCCGGACTCGCCGCCGTGCGGCCCGGCGTGACCGGCCGGGAAGTGGACGAGGCGGTGAGAGCAGTGTTCAGGGCCGCGGGCGTCGAGCACGAGTTCGTCCACGGCACTGGCCACGGTGTCGGAACCGTCATCCACGAGCAGCCGATCCTGAACAGGTCCTGCGAGACGGCCCTGATGGAGGGGGAGGTGGTGACCGTGGAGCCTGGGCTCTATCGTGAGGGGGTCGGTGGCGTCCGTATCGAGGACCTCGTCGTGGTGACCACAACCGGTTGCCGAATCCTCACAAGAACCCCCAAGGAACTGTCATGCCCGCCATCAGCACCAACGACCTGAAGAACGGAATCACCCTCGAGCTCGACAACGGCCTCTTCACGGTCGTCGAGTTCCAGCACGTCAAGCCCGGCAAGGGTGGTGCGTTCGTGCGCACCAAGTTGCGCAACCTGCGCAACGGGAACCTGCTCGAGAAGACCTTCAACGCGGGCATCAAGGTGGAACAGGCGATCCTCGAGAAGCGCGACATGCAGTTCCTGTACAAGGACGGCTCGGACTTCGTCTTCATGGACCAGGAGTCCTACGACCAGAGCCATGTGTCCCCGGCAGCGCTCGGCGAGGCTGCCGACTACCTGATCGAGTCTGCGGTAGCCATCATCGCCACGTACCAGGGTGACATCGTGTCGGTCGAGATCCCGGCGTCGGTCGAACTCGTCATCGCAGAGACCGAGCCCGGCGTCCAGGGTGACCGTGTCTCCGGTGCGACCAAGCCCGCGACGCTCGAGACCGGCAAGGTCATCAAGGTCCCGCTGTTCGTCAACACGGGCGACAAGGTGAAGGTCGACACCCGCACCGGCGATTACATCACCCGCGTCTGATGTCGGCCGAGAAGGGTGGCTCGCGCCGCCACGACGCCCGCACGGAGGCGCGCGAACAGGCAGTCATGCTGCTGTACGAGGCAGAGCAGCGTTCGTGCAGCGTGTCGGTCCTGCTGGAGGAACGTTCGATCGTCTCGGCAGAGATGACGTCGCTCCTTGTTGACGGAGTCGAGGGATCAATGTCCTCGCTCGATTCCACGATCTCGTCCCACTCCCGCGGTTGGACCATCGAGAGGATGCCCGCACTCGACAGGGCGATCCTGCGGCTCGGGATCTTCGAGCTGGAGTCACGCCCCGATGTCCCGGTTGCGGTTGTCATCGACGAGGCGGTCGAACTCGCCAAGCGATTCTCCACCGATGACTCGGGCAAGTTCGTGAACGGCATCCTCGCCGCCGTGGCACGGGAGACTCGCCCGGACGGGGTTAAATAGTCCCGTGAATCCGCTGGGTCGTCTGCGCAAGGTCGACCCCGCCACCTGGGTGGCATTCGGTCTCGTCACTCTCCACGCGTTGTGGACCACCAGACTCCAATGGGACATCCACCGCGGTCTCGGCACGTCGTCGTACGACGTCGGACTGTACGACCAGGGGACCTGGTTGCTGTCGCGGTTCAAGGCTCCGTTCGTGACGTTGATGGGACGGAACCTGCTCGGCGACCACGCGTCCCTCGTGATGTTCCTGCTGGTACCGCTCTACTGGGTCGTGCCGGGCACCGAGACATTGCTGGCGGTCCAGTCGATCGTGGTGGCAGCCGGTGCGCTCCCCGTGTACTTCCTCGCCCGCAAGAAGCTCGGCAGCCGTGTCATGGCGGTCGCAATGGTGTGTGTCTGGCTGCTGAACCCGGCGCTGAACGGCGCGAACCTGGAGAACTTCCACCCGGACTCGTTCCTCGCACTGTTTCTCCCGCTCGCACTGTGGGCCCTGTTCGAGCGACGCTGGCGCACCTATGCGGTCGCGGTCGTGTTGTGCATGACCGTGAAGGAGGACGTGTCGCTAGTCCTCGTGCCGCTCGGTCTCCTCGTCATGCTCCGCGGCGAGCGACGAAAGGGTCTCGCCACCGTTGCCGCCTCGGTCGTGGCGACGCTTGCAGGGATGTTCCTGTTGATGCGCTCCCTGATCGGCGTGCCCACGCGCAACGGCTGGCGCATCCCGTACGGGGGAGTCACGGGGTTCGTCAAGGAGGCCCTGACCAATCCCACGAACGTGTGGGAGTACCTGACGAGCGAGGGCCGGGCGTTCTACCTGTGGCAGTTGTGCGCGCCTTTCGGTTTCGTGTTCTTCCTGGCACCGGAGGTTGCGCTCGTCAGCGGACTCGTGATGCTCGCGAACATCGTGAGCACGTTCTGGTACCAGTTCCACATCGGGTACCACTACTCATTGGTCATCGTCCCCGCACTCGCTTTCGCAACGATCATCGGCGTGTCGCGGCTGCACCGCGACTCCCGGCGCATCGCCGTGTCGGTCGTGTTCGTGTGCGCTGTTCTCGGCGCCTATGCCTGGACGCCGCTCCCCGGTGCCCGCCAGGAACTCCCGCACTGGCCCGCCAACCATCCGGTTGCCGTGGCGGCCCGCGACATCATGGAGAGGGTCCCGGCCGATGCCCGTATTGCCGTGTACCACGCCCTGGCACCCCACCTGGCCCACCGCAAGTACGTGTACCAGTTCCCCAATCCGTTCCGGGTGGTGCTCTACGGGACCGACATTTCTCTCGAGGGGACCCGCGACCCGGCTGCTGATTCCGTGGAGTACGTGGTCCTGCCGCTCGAGATGGACGAGGACATGAGGAAGGACTTCGCCGGCATTGCGGGGGATTTCGACACAGTCGCAAAGAACCAGTTCTGGGGCATCTGGAAACGCCGGTCACCCTCTTCCCCCGCCCCCTGAGATCGTGTAGAGTTGACCTGACCGTCAAACGGGTCCCGTGAGGCCCGAACGGAAGGACAAACACATGGACACATCTGTGACGCACGCACGCCCCGCTCGCGGGGCGTTTTTCTTGCCCGGAATCGAATCGCTGCCCGTCCTTCCGTGAACCCCCCGACCGCTCTCCGCGAGACGAGGATCCTGGACGCAGACGGGATCCGTCGCGCCATCACGCGGATCGCCCACGAAGTGGTCGAACGCAACCAGGGGATCGACAATGTCGTCGTTGTCGGGATGCAGACCGGAGGAGTCTGGATCGCCGAGCGGATTCACGAGGCAATCGGGACGATCGAACCGCTGAGAGAGGTCCCCCTCGGGGCCGTCGACGTGTCGATGTACCGCGATGACATCTCACTGCGCCCCGTCGTGCCGAGTGCGCCGACGCGCATCCCGTGCGACCTCACCGGCGCGACCGTCGTGCTCGTCGATGACGTGCTGTACACGGGCCGCACCGTCCGGGCCGCCCTCGAGGCCCTGAACGACCACGGACGGCCGAGGGCTGTCCAACTCGCCGTCATCGTGGACCGCGGGCACCGCGAGCTCCCGATCAGGCCGGACTTCGTCGGCAAGAACGTGCCGACGCACATGGCGGACACGGTGACTGTCGGTCCCGACGGTGTCCTCATCTCCTCCACCATGGACTCGGCCGGATGAAGCACCTGCTCTCCACCGCGCAACTCGATGCTGCCGCGATCGGCGCATTGCTCGATGTCGGCGACCACATGGCCGAGATCAACGCGCGTCCTGTCCCGAAGGTTCCCGCGCTCCGGGGGAAGACCGTGGCCAGCGTCTTCTTCGAGGACTCAACGCGCACCCGTCTCAGCTTCGAGACCGCGGCCAAGAGATTGTCTGCCGACACGATGACCTTCAGTGCCTCCACCTCGAGCGTCAACAAGGGGGAGAGCCTCCGCGACACCATCGAGACTCTCGCTGCCATGGGAGTCGATGCCTTCGTGGTTCGCCACAAGTCGAGCGGTGTGCCCGAGGCCATCACGCAGTGGACCGATGCGGTCGTCGTGAACGCCGGCGACGGCTGGCACCAACACCCCACGCAGGCCCTGCTCGATGCGTTCACCATCACCCGTTCCTTCGGCGACGGGAACACGATGTCGGGACGACGGATTGCCATCGTCGGGGACATCAAGCACTCGCGCGTGGCACGGAGCGACATCGATGTCTTCACGAAGATGGGGGCAGAGGTCACACTGGTGGCTCCTGCCACCCTCTTGCCCGTCGACGTCGGCTCGTACGGGGTCTCCGTGGCGCACGGGATCGACGAGGTGGTGGCGTCCACTGATGTCCTGTACATGCTGCGCATGCAGAAGGAACGAATGGATTCGGCTCTCGTGCCGGACATCTCCGAGTACTCGGCACGCTTCGGTCTCGACGAGGAGAGGGCAGGACGTCTGCAGCCGCACGCCCTGGTCATGCACCCGGGCCCGATGAACCGCGGCGTCGAGATGCTCGTCGACCCGGGAACCCTCCCGGGTTCTCGGATACTCGCGCAGGTCGCAAACGGTGTGTCGATGCGCATGGCGGTGTTGTTCACGTTGCTCGGCGGCGCGCCGAACGGATTGTCACAGGGGGACTGACCATGGCAAGGAAGAACGAATTCGTGATCAAGGGCGGGACCGTCGTCAACCACGACGGCGTCTCCGCTCTCGACGTCCGCGTGAAGGACGGAACGGTCGCAGAGGTGGGGGAGTCGCTCGACGGTCCCGAGATCCTCGACGCAACCGGGTGCTTCGTGTCCTCGGGGTTCGTCGACCTGCACACCCACCTCCGTGAGCCGGGCAAGGAGGAGGCCGAGACGATCGAGACCGGAAGCCGCGCAGCAGCCATCGGCGGGTACACGGCGGTCGTCGCCATGCCGAACACCGATCCCGCCCAGGACAACGTCATGGTTGTGGAGTTCGTGAGGGCACAGGGGCAGAAGGCCGGTCTTGTCGAAGTGGTCCCCTCCGGTTGCATCACCGTCGGACGGGCGGGCACGACTCTCGCACCGTTCTCGTCGCTCGCTGCTGCCGGGGTGAGGATCTTCACCGACGACGGCAACGGTGTGCAGGACCCGCTCTTGATGAGGCGCGCACTCGAGTACTCCCGTGACCTCGGGATAGTCCTCGCGCAGCACTGCGAGGTCAGCAGGCTCACCGAGGGTGCGGTGATGCACGAAGGATCGTGTTGCTCGCACATGGGCGTGCCGGGTTGGCCCTCGATCGCCGAGGAGCTGATGTTGCACCGAGACATCGAGCTCGTTCGGCTCACCGGCGCCCCCATGCACTTCCTCCATCTCTCCACCGCGGGGAGCGTCGAGCTCGTCCGCCGCGCAAAGGCCGACGGTCTCCCCGTCACGGCCGAGGTGACGCCCCACCACCTGGCGCTCACCGACGAGCTCCTCTCCGGTTACGACCCGCTCTACAAGGTGAACCCGCCCCTCCGGACGATGAGCGACATCGAGGCGCTGAAGGCCGGTGTCGCCGACGGCACGATCGATGCGGTTGCCACGGACCACGCACCCCACGCACCGCACGCGAAGGAGATGCCGCTCGACCAGGCACCGCCGGGCATGCTCGGTCTCGAGACGGCGCTCGGGGTCGTCAACACCGCTGTCGCCCCGACGCCGCAGCGCATTGCCGAACTGTTCTCATGGAACCCGGCGCGGATCGCTGGGGTGCACGACAGGCACGGCCGCCCGGTTGCCGTCGGCGAACCCGCCAACATCGCGGTCTGGAACAACAACGAGGTCTGGTCGGTCTCCAGAGACCGACTCGCGAGCAAGTCCCGCAACACTCCCTACCACGGCATGGAACTACGCGGACGCAACAGGCACACCATCTTCAACGGGAACGTTGTGGTCAAGGAAGGAAAGGCGCTGCGATGACGCTGCCCATCACGGAGTCCAAGCTCGTCCTCGAGGACGGGAGCGTGTTCGAGGGCGAGGCCATCGGTTACGCCCCCGAGAACGGCATCGCTGTCGGTGAGGTGGTGTTCAACACCACCATGACCGGTTACCAGGAGGTCATCACCGACCCGTCGTATGCGGGACAGATCATCACCTTCACCACGAGCCACATCGGCAACTACGGCACGAACAACGCCGACAACGAGTCCCGCGGCACGTTTGCGCGCGGCGTCATCGTGCGCGACCTTGCCCGCAGGCCGAGCAACTGGCGTGCCACCGACGATCTCGATGACATGCTGACGGCCAGTCGTCTGCCCGGGATCGCCGGACTCGACACCCGTCGCCTCACAAGGTTGCTGCGTGATGCGGGATCACTGCGGGGTGCGTTCGGCACGGCCGACGAGGCGACACTGCGGGCCGCCGCCCTCGCCGACAAGGGCACCAGCGGCATCGACCTGGTTGCCGAGGTGACGACCCCCGAGATGTACACGGTGTCCGGCGGGCGGTTCTCCGTGGTTGCCTACGACTTCGGCATCAAGTCGACGATCCTGCGGTGCCTCTCGGACATCGCGCGCGTCACCGTCGTTCCCGCGTCGACGAGTGCAGCCGAAATCATCGCGATGAACCCTGATGGCGTCTTCCTGTCGAACGGTCCCGGCGACCCGGAGATGGTCGCGAACGCGACCGACAACATCCGCGGCATCGTGGAGGCCGGAGTGCCGACCTTCGGCATCTGTCTCGGGCACCAGTTGCTCTCGCGCGCGTTCGGCGGGCACACCTTCAAGTTGCCCTTCGGCCACCACGGGGGGAACCACCCGGTCCGCAACATCGCCACGGGCGCGGTCGAGATCACCAGCCAGAACCACAACTTCTGTGTCGACCCCGATTCGTTGTCGGGTGTGGCCGACATCACCCACATCAACCTGAACGACCAGACGAACGAGGGCATGCGGTTGCTTGGCCACCGAGCCTTCAGTGTCCAGTACCACCCCGAAGCCGGACCTGGACCCCACGACAGCAGGTACCTGTTCGCACAATTCGCAGACCTCATGGAGAACCGCTGATGCCCCGCCGCACTGACATCCACAACATCCTGATCATCGGGTCCGGCCCGATCGTGATCGGCCAGGCGTGCGAGTTCGACTACTCGGGAACGCAGGCGTGCCGGGTGCTGAAATCGGAGGGTTACCGCGTGGTGCTCGCCAACTCGAACCCGGCCACGATCATGACCGACCCGGACTTCGCCGACCGCACCTACATCGAGCCGCTCACCCCGGAGATCCTGGCCCGCATCATCGAGCGCGAGAAGCCGGATGCAGTGCTGCCGACCCTCGGTGGCCAGACGGGACTCAACCTCGCGATGGCACTGTACGAACAGGGACTCGTCGGAGTGCCGGGCACACCGGAACTCATCGGTGCCAACGCCGAGGCAATCGCAACGGCGGAGGACCGTGACAAGTTCAAGCAGGCCATGATCGAGATCGGCCTCAACGTGCCGCGCAGCGGCATCGCCCACAACATGGAGGAGGCCGAGAGGGTCCTCGACGAGATCGGGCTGCCGGTCATCATCCGGCCCGCCTACATCCTCGGCGGCCGGGGAACCGGAATCGCGAACACGATGGACGAATTCAGGAAGGTCGCGATGAACGGGCTGGATGCCAGCCCGATCAGCGAGATCCTCATCGAGACTTCGATCGTCGGTTGGAAGGAGTACGAGCTCGAGGTGATGCGCGACAAGAAGGACAATTGCGTCATCATCTGTTCGATCGAGAACTTCGACCCGATGGGGGTCCACACCGGTGACTCGATCACCGTTGCCCCCGCGCAGACGCTGTCCGACGTCGAGTACCAGGGAATGCGTGACGCCGCACTCGCGTGCATCAGGCGTGTCGGTGTGGAGACCGGTGGGTCGAACGTCCAGTTCGCCCTCAACCCGGCGAACGGCGAACTCGTCGTGATCGAGATGAACCCGCGTGTCTCGCGGTCCTCGGCTCTCGCTTCCAAGGCGACCGGGTTCCCGATCGCAAAGATCGCGGCCAAGCTGGCCGTCGGCTACACCCTCGACGAGATCCCGAATGACATCACGAAGATGACCCCTGCGTCGTTCGAGCCCACAATTGACTACGTGGTGACGAAGATCCCGCGGTGGGCCTTCGAGAAACTGCCCGGCACGTCAGGCATCCTCGGCACCCAGATGCAGAGCGTGGGCGAGGCGATGGCCATCGGCCGCACGTTCCCCGAGAGCCTTCAGAAGGGACTTCGCTCCCTCGAGCAGGGCAGGCTCGGCCTGAACGCAGATCCCGCCGAGAAGGCCATGGAGGCCCTCGACGACGCCGCATTGCTCGCGAAGGCGTCGATCCCCACACCCGACCGCATCTTCCAGGTGGGCGAGGCGATCAGGCGCGGTCTCGTGGATGAAGTGCAGGATGCGACGAAGATCGACCCGTGGTTCATCGACCAGATGTCGATCATCGTGGATGAGCGCAAGTCGATCGAGGGTCGCGACGCGACGACGCTGACCAGGGCGGAATGGCGCAGGGCGAAGCGGCTCGGGTTCTCCGACGCGCAGATCGCGCACCTCACGTCCACCGACGAGGACACCGTCAGGACCCTGCGCGAGAAGGCCGGGGTGCTGCCCACCTTCAAGACCGTCGACACCTGCAGCGCGGAATTCGATGCCAACACGCCGTACCACTACTCGACATACGAGGACGAGGACGAGGTCCGTCCGTCGCCGCGTGACCGAGTCTTGATTCTCGGGTCGGGCCCGAACCGCATCGGCCAGGGAATCGAGTTCGACTATTGCTGCGTCCATGCCAGCTTCGCCCTCCGTGATGCGGGGTTCGAGACCATCATGCTGAACTGCAACCCCGAGACGGTTTCCACCGACTACGACACCTCCGACCGTCTCTACTTCGAGCCGCTCACCAAGGAGGACGTGCTGAACGTCATCGCTGCCGAGACGCGCGCGGCAGGTGGCAAACCACCGAAGGTCATCGTTTCCCTCGGCGGCCAGACGCCGCTCAAGTTGTCCGGGCAGATTCCCGCCGAACTGGTCGCGGGCACGTCCGCGCGCTCGATCGACATGGCCGAGGACCGCGAGAAGTGGAACGACCTTTGCAACCAGTTGTCGATCCCGCAACCCCCGGGAGGGACCGCCCTCACGTTCGACGAGGCGAAGCAGATTGCCGCGAGGGTCGGCTTCCCCGTCCTCGTGCGGCCGAGCTACGTGCTCGGCGGAAGGGCGATGCAGATCGTCCACGACGTCGCACATCTCGAGAGCGCGATGGAGGAACTGACCCGGTTCGGCACTCTCGGCCGCGAGGGCGGGCTATCCGCGGAACGACCCGTGTTGATCGACCGATTCCTCGCGGGCGCCACCGAGGTGGATGTCGACGCGATCCGCGACCACAC
>JBEGJV010000030.1:0-14339 GCA_041184385.1 Actinomycetota bacterium | reverse complement strand
GGCCGGGTTGGTTCCGTGGTTCCGTCGTTGACTTCATCGACCTCCAGTGGTGGCCCGTGTTCAACGTTGCTGATTCGGCGATCACTGTCGGTGGGTGTCTGCTCGTGCTCGGGGCAATCCTCGCGTCGCGCAGTGTCGACCAGGCCGAGGTGACCGCATGATCGTCGAGGAAACCATCCCTGCCGCCCTGGCGGGCGAACGGCTCGACAGGGTGGTGTCGTTGATTGCCGACATCTCCCGTTCGGAGGCACGGGAACTCGTGGCCGCGGGCGGCGCCCGTGTCGACGGCGTCGATGCCCCGAACGGGAAGGTGCGCCTCTCCGAGGGACAGGTTGTCCGGGTCGACCTCGACAAGGTCCCCGTTGCCGAACTGCCTCAGGCGGACCCGGGTGTCCCCGTTGAGGTGCTCTACGAAGACGACCATGTCATCGTCATCAACAAGCCCGTCGGACTGGTGGTGCATCCGGCTGCAGGTCACGGCACGGGGACTCTGGTCAACGGGCTGCTCGCGAGGTTCCCCGAGATTGCATCGGTCGGCCAGCCCCTCCGTCCCGGCATCGTGCACAGACTCGATGCGGGCACGAGCGGTTTGATGGTGGTGGCCCGTTCGCAGCAGGCCTACGACGCACTCGTGGACGCGATGAGCGACCATGACGTCGAGCGCGAGTACATGGCACTGGCGTGGGGGCATTTCGATTCGGCGAACGGCGTGATCGACGCTGCCATCGGACGGGACCCGCGTGACCCCCTGAAAATGGCCGTGGTGCGGGAGGGCAAGTGGGCCCGGACGCATTTCGAGGTCATCGAGGAGTTCGTCGAACCGGCGGAGCTCTCCCTGGTGCAGTGCACCCTCGAGACCGGTCGCACCCACCAGATCCGCGTGCATCTCGCCGCCGTCGGCCACGCGGTCGTGGGTGACTCGACATACGGAGGCTCGCGGTCGTCGTTGAAGTCCCCGAGGCCGATGCTGCACGCCGCGCGTCTCGCGTTTGCCCACCCCGTCTCGGGGGACCACATGGAGTTCGGTGCGGGAATGCCCGAGGACATGGTGGGTGTCATCGCACTCTGCAGCGCGGCAGACGACGAGTAGTCGTCAGTGATGGTGATGGAAGGTGGGCTTCGGCCATTCGCCCTCGCCGGTGGCGGCCTTCGCGATCACTTCCAGCGTGTAGGTGTCGAGATGCTCGCGCATGTGCTGGCCGGCGACGTCCCAGATGGCAAGGAGAACGCACTGTCCCTCGTGGTCACAGGAGCCGTCCTGGTGGGGCTGCCCGAAATCACCCACCGTGATCGGACCATCGACCGCAGAGATGATGTCGGACACCTTGATGTCCGCGGGTGCCTTCGCGAGCACGTACCCGCCGCCGACACCACGCTTCGACCGCACCAGGCCGGCGCCCTTCAGGGCGAGAAGGATCTGTTCCAGGTACGGCTGGGGCAGTCCGGTGCGCTCCGCGATGTCGCGAACGGACGTGGGCCCGGACTCGGAAGAGTGCAGCGTGAGGGACAGCAAGGCCCGGCACGCATAATCACCTCTCGTCGACACTCGCACGGAACCATCGTAGGTGCTGGACTATGACCATGAGCCACCAAGCCCCCGTTCTGCCCCGCTACGGGTCGGGAAGCCTGAGCGACATCATCCCGTTCCTGTGCAGTCCCGTGCGGGCGACGACCTCTCCGGCATGGATGCCCGACGTGGTGAACGGAGCCGAACGGGTTGTGCTGCTGCTCATCGACGGTCTGGGATGGAACCAGCTGACCGAACGCGGGCATGTTGCGCCGACGATCTCGTCCATGACCGGCGGTTCGATCACATCGGTGGCGCCATCGACCACCGCAACGGCTCTCACGTCGCTCACCACGGGCCTCACCCCGGGGGAACACGGACTCATCGGGTACCGGATGGACATGGGCGGCGTGGTGATGAACACCCTGCGATGGGGTGACGGTCGCAATGACATGCGCCGCGAATTCCCTCCGCGCCAGGTCCAACCGTGCCCGCCGTTCCTCGGCTCCTCTGTTCCCGTGATCAGCATGGCGGACAAGGAGGGATCCGGCTTCACGGAAGCGCACCTTTCCGGCGTCAAGGCAATGGGTTGGCGTGCGGCGAGCAGCATCCCCGTGACCATCCAACGCGCGCTGGCCGACGGGGAACGATTCGTGTACGCGTATTACGACGGCGTCGACAAGATCGCTCACGAGCGGGGCTTCGGCGACTACTACGACTCTGAGTTGTCGTACGCGGACGGCCTGGTTGCATCGATCATCGAGCGTCTCCCCGCCGACACGGTTCTCCTCGTCACCGCCGACCACGGGCAGGTGCACGTCGGCGACAACACGGTCACCCTTCCCGCCACTGTGATGGACCATGTCCGTCTCCAGTCGGGCGAGGGCAGGTTCAGGTGGCTCCATGCGCGTCGCGGCCGTGAGCAGGAACTGCGTGCAGCCTGCGCGCAGTTCGAGGATGTTGCCTGGGTGGTGACACGCGAACAGGTTGTCGATGAGCGATGGTTCGGGAGCCGGGTGTCGGCCGATGCGTTGCGGCGGATGGGCGACGTTGCGCTGGTGCCGTTCGCACCGGTCAGTTTCGAGGACCCCGCAGACGGCGGCCTGTTCGACCTCGTCTGCAGGCACGGTTCGCTCACCGCGGACGAGATGCTCGTGCCGCTCGTCGCGCACTGCACCTGAGCGGGGTGCGGAAACACCGCTCGGATGGCAGACTCAACGCGTGTCTGACAACGTGAACAGCCCGGAACCCCCCGCCAGCGCAGAGGTCATCGACGGTCGTCCGTTCCCGAACGACGCAACCTCGGACGGTTCGCTCGGCACCCCCACCGAGTCGGTCACCGAGCCCGCGAAGGTCATGCGCATCGGGTCGATGGTCCGCCAGTTGCTCGACGAGGTCCGCAACACCGAACTGGATGTCGCCAGCCGCGAGCGCCTCGCCGAGATCTACGACAGGTCCATCGTCGAGATCGCGTCCGCACTGTCGCCCGATCTTGCCGAGGAGTTGCACATGCTCGCGCTGCCCTTCAAGGACGGCGAGGTTCCCTCGGATGGCGAACTGCGCATCGCAAAGGCGCAACTTGTCGGTTGGCTCGAGGGCCTCTTCCACGGAATCCAGGCCACGTTGTTCGCACAGCAACTGGCGGCACGCCAACAGATCGAGCAGATGCGCCAGATCCCCGGCCAGCCCGACCGGGGCGGACCGCAACCCGGCGGCACGTACCTCTGACCGGACGTCCCGGCGCCGCGAATTCTCAATGGTTCTCGCGCAGTTGAGATGACCGTGGATGGCCCCCAACCGGGCAACCGCAGGTGACTCACCCGACTGCTAATTTCGTGAATCCCAGCGGTGTAACTTGCGCGAGCAGCCATCGGTGCGGGCGGATGGCGGCAGGTGACTGCCCGGAGAGTGGAGGTGTGCAGTGGGGTCGTCGTTCACTCACCTCCACGTCCACACGGAATTCTCCATGCTCGACGGTGCGGCGCGTCTCGATGAACTGGTCGCAAAGGCCGTGTCCGACGGTCAGCCGGCTCTCGGCATCACCGACCACGGCAACATGTACGGGGTCATCGACTTCTACAAGGAGTGCCGCAAGCAGGGCATCAAGCCCATCATCGGCACCGAGGCCTACATGGCCCACGACCACCGTTCCGAACGCATCGCCCGCCGCGGCCGTCTGGATGACAACGGCGGCAGCGACGAGGGCGGACGCAAGCAGTACTACCACCTCACCCTCCTTGCCGAGAACAACGTCGGGTACCAGAACCTCATCCAGCTCTCCAGCCTCGCCTTCCTCGAGGGTTACCACTACAAGCCACGCATCGACTGGGAACTGCTCGAGAAGTACTCCTCGGGGCTCATCGCCACCACGGGCTGTCTCGGCGGTCACGTCCTGCAGTCATTGCTGAACGGCGACGAGAAGGGTGCAGTGGCCAAGGCCGGTCGTCTGCAGGACATCTTCGGCAAGGACAACCTGTTCGTCGAGGTGCAGGACCACGGCCTAGCAGACCAGGTGCGCACCAACCCGAAGCTCGTCGAGATCGCCCGCAAGATTGGCGCGCCGATCATCGCCACCAATGACTCGCACTACGTGAACCAGGCCGACCACGAGGCGCACGACGCACTCCTGTGCGTGCAGACCGGCGCCTTCATGCGCGACGCCGACCGTTTCAAGTTCGAGGGCACGGAGCACTACCTGAAGAGCGCCGAAGAGATGCGCTACCTGTGGCGCGAACTGCCGGAGGTGTGCGACAACACGTTGTGGATTGCCGAGCGCGCGAACGTCGAGATCGAACTGGGGACGTACAGGCTGCCCGTGTTCCCGATTCCCCCGCAGTTCTCGACGGACACCGAATACCTCGAGCACCTCACGTGGGAGGGCGCCAAGAAGCGGTGGGGTGACAACCTGCCCGCCGAGGTCGTCGAACGCGTCTCCTTCGAGCTGGGCGTGGTGGCCCAGATGGGGTTCAGCTCCTATTTCCTCATCGTGTGGGACCTCATCCGGCACGCGAAGGACTCCGGCATCAGGGTCGGGCCCGGCCGCGGTTCGGCTGCCGGCAGCGCGGTCGCGTACTGCCTGCGCATCACGGAACTCGATCCACTGAAGTACGACCTGCTGTTCGAGAGGTTCCTCAACCCCTCGCGCGTCAGCATGCCCGACATCGACATGGACTTCGACTCGCGGTACCGCGACGAGATGATCCGTTACGCGGCCGAGAAGTACGGCCGGGACCACGTCGCACAGATCATCACGTTCTCCACCATCAAGTCCCGCAACGCGGTGCGCGACGCAGCGCGCGTGCTCGGGTACGAGTACGGCGTGGGGGACCGCATCGCAAAGTTGATGCCACCGCTCAACCAGGGCCGCGACACCCCGCTGCAGTACTGCTTCGAGAAGAGCGACCAGTACGCGGACGGCTACGCGGCCGCCGCGGCCCTGCGCGACCTTGTCGAGGTGGACGAGGTCGCGTCGAAGGTCGTCGAGGTTGCCAAGGGCCTAGAGGGCCTGAAGCGAAGCGACGGCATCCATGCCGCCGCCGTGGTGATCACCCCGGAGCCCCTGATGCAGTACCTGCCCATCCAGCGCAAGCCGGTGGGTGACCTGAAGGCCGACGAGGCCCCCATCGTCACGCAGTACGAAATGCACGGCGTGGAGGATCTCGGGCTACTGAAGATGGACTTCCTCGGTCTGCGCAATCTCGACGTCATCACGGACACCGTGGAGATGATCCGGCGCCAGCGCGACCCCGGGTTCGACATCGATACGGTGCCCCTCGACGACGAGCTCACGTTCGCCCTCCTCGGCCGGGGCGAGACGATCGGCGTCTTCCAGCTGGAGTCGCCGCCCATGCGCCAGCTGCTGCGTTCCATGAGACCCACGTCGTTCGAGGATGTCAGCGCTGTGCTCGCGCTGTACCGACCCGGCCCCATGAGCGCCAACATGCACAACGACTACGCGGACTACAAGAACAACCGCAAGAAGCCCGAGTACTTCCACCCCGAGGCGAAGGAGCTGCTCCACGACACGTTCGGTTTGATGGTGTACCAGGAGAGCATGATGCGCGTGGCGCAGCGCTTCGCCGGCTACACGCTGGCCCAGGCCGACAACCTGCGAAAGGCGTGCGGCAAGAAGGACCCCAAGGTCATGGAAAAGGAAGAGAGCGTCTTCATCGAGGGCTGCGAGGCCACGGGGTACGGACGCACCCTCGGGGAGCAGCTCTTCACGGTCATCAAGAAGTTCGCCGACTACGCGTTCAACAAGAGCCACACGTTCGGGTACGGCCTCATCAGCTACCAGACCGCCTACCTGAAGGCGCACTACCCGGTCGAGTACATCGCGTGCCTGCTCACCTCGGTGAAGGGCAACTACGAGAAGGCAGCCGTGCACCTCGCCGACGCCCGCTCCATGGGCATCACGGTGGTCAACCCCGACATCAACCGCAGCGAATCCGACTTCACGGCCTTCACCGACGGAGGACAGAAAACGATCGTGTTCGGCCTGTCCGCCGTGCGCAACGTTGGCGAGGGACTGGTCGATCTCATCATCACCGAGCGTCGTGAGAACGGACCGTTCGTGTCGTTCCATGATTTCGCGGAACGGGTGCCCGACCAGGCGCTCAACAAGAGGGCGGTGGAGTCGCTCATCAAGGCCGGCGCCTTCGATGCCCTCGGCCACCCGCGGCGGGGCCTGTTGATGGTGCACGAGTCGATCATCGACGCAGCCATCGTCTCGAAGCGCGAGCGGGAACGCGGTGTCATGTCGCTGTTCGGCGAACTCGACGACACCGGTGATTCCGCGTGGAGCGACCGCATCGCCGTCCCCGAGGACCAGTTCGACAAGCCCGACCAGCTGCGTCACGAGAAGGAGATGCTCGGTCTCTACATCTCCGACCATCCCTTGATGGGGGTCGAACAGGCACTCCGCCGGAGGGTCGACACCGCCATCGCCGACCTGGCCGACCGTGAGGAAGGAATGGTCACCATCGGCGGGATCGTCACGAATCTCAGCCGTCGCTTCACGAAGAAGGGCGACCAGATGGCCACGTTCGTGCTGGAGGATCTCGACTCGGGCATCGAGGTCACGGTGTTCGCCCGCACCCTCACTCAGTACGGTCACCTGCTGAACGACGACGTGATCGTCACCGTCACTGGCAGGCTGAACAAGTCCGACGAGCGCTCGAGCTTCACCGCCCAGAAGATCATGCAGATCGACGACCTGCACAAGAAGACGCCGGAAATCATCGTCACGTTGCCGACCGGCTTCACCGAGGCGAACCTCGCCACGCTGAAGGAGATCGCCACCGAGTACCCCGGTGTGTCCCCGTTGAAGATCACCATCTCGTCGGGCCGGGTGTTCGACACGGGGGCGGGGTTCATGGTGGACGTCGACAAGGTCATCGGACCACTGCGGGTGAACTTCGGCGCCAATGCCGTGAAAATCGTGTGATTGCCACCGAATAGGGGAACTCGGTGCCCCAAATGGCACAATGGAGGAGCCCTATTTCGCGGTTCGCCGCCCGAGTGTCCGGAGAGTCATCAGTCGATGTCGGTGGAAGTTCTCACTCAAGACTGCAGTGCCCTCTCGGAGGCGCAACTCGAGGAGATGCTGACAGTCGGCGGGGCCTTCGGCGCAGACCTCCTCGCCAAGGCGAAGGAAGACTGGGTCCTGTGCACCCTCGCACGTGTCGACGGAAAACTCCACGGCTACACGTTCTCGACGCTCGAGCGCATCGGGGGAACGCCGTGCGTGCTGATCGGCCTGATGTCGGTGAAGCGCACCGGCAAGCGTGACCAGGTCCTGAAGGGTCTCATGGGCGAGGCCTACCACCGTGCTCTCATGGCGTTCCCGGACGAGGATGTCGTCGTCGGCTCCCGGTTCGCTGCCCCGGACGGTCTCGAGGCCTTCAAGTCCCTGACCGAGATCATCCCGCGCAACGGTCACCGGGCCGTCGGTGAGGAGCGTGCGTGGGGTCGTCGTCTCGCCAAGCGATTCGGTGTGGACTCCAGCTACGACGAGCAGAGCTTCGTCGTGAAGGAGAAGGGCCAGAGCGGGTTCATCGACCACGAGTCGTCGAAGCCGGAGAAGATCTCCGCCGACATCACCGGGTTGTTCGCCAACGTGAACCCCAAGAAGGCCGGTGTCCTGATCGTCCACGGCTGGACGATGGCCGAGAGCCTGGTCAAGCTCGGCGCACGTTCCTGACGCGCCGTGGAATTCTCTGACGTCGTCCGCACGCGCCGGATGACGCGGAACTTCCTTCGGGAGTCGTTGGGGCCAGGGGTCATCGAGGAACTCGTCGACCTCGCGTCGCGTGCCCCCAGTGCGGGCAAGACGCAGGGCTGGCACCTCGTGGGTCTGCTGAACGACGAGACCGAGACGTACTGGTCGGCAGCCATGGACCCGGGTGTGCGGGAGACATTCGCCTTCCCCGGGCTGTTCAACGCGGCGTTCGTCGGGGTGGTGCTCGCCGATCCGTCCGCCTATGTCGAGCGTTACTCCGAACCCGACAAACAACGAACGGGCCTCGGCGACGGGGCACACGCTTGGGACACCCCGTACTGGACTGTCGACGCTTCGATGGCCACGATGACGTTCCTGCACGCGGCGCATGATGCCGGTCTCGGTGCACTGTTCTTCGCGGTTGCGAACGTCGCGAAAGTCCGCGCCGCGCTGGGGATCCCGGATGACATCCAGGTGATCGGTGCCGTTGCCGTGGGAGTGCCCGATGGTGCGGAACGACCCGGCCGTAGTGCGGGCCGCAGGCGCCGCGCACCCGGGGAAATCGTCAGGTGGGGTCGCTGGTAGCGAGTCGCTCGGCGAGTTCGGTTGTGTTCGAGGCGGGTGCCAGGCAGACGTTCCCGCGGCAGACGTAGGCGTTGCCCTCCGTGCGGCCCTCCCACAGTGGTCCGTCCATGGGTTGACCGTGCGCCAGCACCGAGTACGGCCTCCACGTGGTGCAGTACTCGCGGACGAAACCGCGGTTCACGCCGGGGATGACAACCTCCGTGGTGCCGGCGGCAGCGAGCTCGAACGAGTGCATCGCGTTGCAGAAGGCCGACGGTGCCTGTGGCTGGACCCGGGCAAGCAACGACAGGATCGCGCGGGCGCGCTCCGAGTACGAGTCGTCACCGAGCAAGGCTGCAAGCCTGAGCAGGGCGAGCGCTGCCGTCGAGTTGGCCGACGGGGTCGCGTTGTCCATGATGTCCTTCTGCCGCGCGATGAGTTGCTCACCGTCGTGCGACGTGGTGAACAGCCCGTTGTTCGTGTCGTCCCAGTGGTTCGCGATCAGGTGGTCGGCGGCGTCCCGGGCCTCGAGCAGCCAACGTTCGTTGCCCGTGAGTTCGTACAGGCGGGTGAATGCATCGACGACATGTGCGATGTCGTGGGCGAGTGCGCCGTGACGCGCCTGCGGTGTGGCGTCGGCTTGCCAGCTGCGGTGCCACTTGCCGTTCGCGCCGCGCAGGTTCTCCATGAGGAACACACCGTTCGCGACTGCCGCCGACTTCCACCGGTCGTTGTCCGCGAGCAGCGCCGCCTCGGCCAGTGTCGAGAGGAACATGGCGTTCCACTCGGTGAGCACCTTGTCATCGAGTCCGGGTCTCGGTCTTTCGTTGCGTGCCGAGAGCAGCGCACGCCGGCAACGCTCGATCGCATCCGGCCGTCCGATGTCGGGCCGCGCGTGGATCCTGTTCGGGATCGAACGTCCCTCGAAGTTCCCGCCGTCGGTGATGCCCCAGTACGCGGCGGCGTCCGAGGACCACTCTCCGAGGACCTCGTCCAGTTCCGCTGGGGTCCAGGTGTAGAACGCACCCTCCTCGCTGTGGCCCGATGGCGCCAGGGAGTCGGCGTCCTCGGCACTGAAGAAGCCGCCGTTCGGATGGCGCATGTAAGCGAGCACGTAGTCGATCGTCTCGCTCGCCACCTGGAAGTAGCGGGCATGGCCGAGTGCCTTCCACGCGTGGACGTACGTGCGGGCGAGGAGGGCCTGGTCGTAGAGCATCTTCTCGAAGTGCGGAACCAACCATTTTTCGTCCACGCTGTAGCGGGAGAACCCGCCCCCGATGTGGTCGTACATCCCGCCGCAGGCCATTGCGTCGAGTGACGTGGTGACGACCGGCCGGAGGGTCTCGTCGCCCGTCCTCATGTACTCACGCAGGACCGTGTCGATGGCGAACGTGCCCGGGAACTTGGGCGCGCCGCCGAACCCGCCCCACGTCGCGTCGAAACGGGAGCGCAGTTCGTCGATCGTTCCGGTCCGCATGGCGGGGACATCGAATCTGTCCGCGGGCGTCAGTGCAGCCGTTCGTCCGACCATCTCCACGAGTGCATCGATGTTCTGCTGCAGTTCGCTGCGCTTGTTGCGCCACGCGTCGTCCACCGCGTGCAGGAGCTTCACGAACGAGTCACGCGGGTAGTAGGTGCCGCCGAAGAACGGGTGTCCGTCGGGGGAGAGAAACACCGTCATCGGCCATCCGCCGCGACCAGTGAGGGCCTGGACGGCATCCATGTACACAGCGTCGACGTCCGGCCGTTCCTCCCGGTCCACCTTGACGTTCACGAACAACGAATTCATGACGGCTGCCACGTCGTCGTTCTCGAAACTCTCGTGCGCCATCACGTGGCACCAGTGGCATGCCGAGTAGCCGATCGAGAGCAGGATCGGGCGCCCGGTTTCGCCGGCCGCCGAGAAGGCCTCTTCGCCCCACTCGTACCAGTCGACCGGGTTGTCCTTGTGCTGCCGCAGGTACGGCGAGGAAGACCGTGAGAGTCGGTTCACGCGCCCATGGCGTGGTAGCCGCCGTCGACGTGGATGATCTCACCCGTGGTGGCGGGGAACCAGTCGCTCAGCATCGCGATTGTCGTGCGCGCGACCGGCTCGGAGTTGTTCACGTCCCACCCGAGAGGGGCACGGTCGTCCCACACGTCCTCGAACTTCTTGAAACCGGGGATGGACTTGGCGGCCATCGTGCGGATCGGACCCGCCGCCACGAGGTTGCACCGGATGCCCTTCGGCCCGAGCTCCTTCGCAAGGTACCGGCTCGTCGACTCGAGTGCGGACTTCGCCACGCCCATCCAGTTGTACGCGGGCCAGGCAACGGTGTTGTCGAAGTCCATGCCGACGATTGCCGAACCGCTCGGCATCAGGGGGAGGAACGACTCGGCGAGGGTCTTCAACGAGTAAGCGGAGATCTGCATCGCGATCGAGACGTCCGACCACTGTGGCGCCATGAAGTCGTCGCCCAGGCAGATCTCGGGCGCGAAGCCGATGGAGTGCACCACCCCGTCGACGGTGCCGAGGCTCCCGCGGACCTGTTCGCGCGCACTCTCGACGTGCTCCGCGACGGTCACGTCGAACTCGAACACCTCCACGGCGGAGTCAAGCTTGCGAGCCGTGCGCTGCGTGAGCGAGAGACCGCGTCCCGCACCAGTCAGCACCACCGTGGCGCCCTCGCGCTGGGCGAGCTGGGCCACCCGGAAAGCCAGGGATGACTCCATGAGCACACCTGTGACAACAATTTTCTTTCCGTCGAGCAGACCCATGCTTTGAACCGTAGTTCGGCGGGGCGCGGTGTGTAAGGCTCTCCCGGATGCGTATTGGAATTCTTGGCGGCACGGGACCTGCGGGAAGTGCCCTCGGTGCGCGACTCGCCTCCGTCGGTTACGAGGTCGTCATCGGGTCGCGTTCGAAGTACCGGGCCATGGAGACGGTCGACGGCCTGAAGGCCCAGTTCAAGGAGCTCAACCTGCCCGTCTCCGCCGGCGACAACATCGATGCCTCTTCCTGTGACGTCGTGGTGCTCGCAACCCCGTGGGACTCCGCTGCCACCACGGCCCAGGAGCACATCGAGCAGTTGCGCGGCAAGATCGTCATCAGCATGGCCAACGCCCTGGTGCGCGTGGGTGGCGAGTTCCAGCCGCTCCTGCCGCCACGCGGCAGCGTTGCCGCACACGTGCAGGCCGCCATCCCCGAGTGCCGGGTTGTCGCCGCGTTCCATCATCTCCCGGCGAAGGAACTCGGCCATCTCGGCGAGCCGATCGACTCCGATGTCCTCGTGTGCTCCGACGACGCGGAGGCGACCAAGATCGCCATGGACATCGTGTCCCACATTCCCGGGTGCCGGCCACTCGATGCGGGCGAGCTCTCCAATGCCACCGCCATCGAGGCGTTCACCGCGGTGCTGCTGCAGCTGAACGTCCGGTACAAGACGCGCGTCGCACCGAAGCTGACCGGCATCAAGAAGGACCCGCGGGCGTAGAGCATGTCGATGCGTCTCTACGACACGGCCAAGCGGGACATCGTCCCGTTCACGCCGGGGGAGACCGTTCTCATGTACACCTGCGGCATCACGCCGTACGACGCGACCCATCTCGGGCACGCGGCCACGTTCCTCGTGTACGACGTGCTGCAGCGTCGCCTCATCGACCTCGGTCACACGGTGAAGTGCGTACGCAACGTGACCGACGTCGACGACCCGTTGTTCGCGAAGGCACGTGAACTCGGTGTCCACTATCTCGACCTCGCCGCCGGCGAGGAAGCCAGGTTCAACCGCGACATGGAGGCGCTCGAGGCGTTGCCGGTGTTCAGCACGCCGCGTGCATCGTCGGCGATCTCGGACATCCGGGGATTCATCGGCATGGTGCTCGACAGGGGTTACGCGTACGCGGTCGACGGCTCGGTGTACTTCGACATCTCGAAGTTCCCGTCCTTCGGGGAGGTGTCGCACTACTCGGAGGAGCAGATGATCGAGTTCGCGCGCCAGCGCGGCGGCAACGTGGAGGACCCGAACAAGCGCCACCCACTCGACTTCGTGCTGTGGCACCCCTCCGCCGACGACGAACCGTCGTGGGACACGATGTGGGGGGCAGGCCGTCCCGGCTGGCACATCGAGTGCTCGGCACTGGCGCTGCGCGAGCTCGGCACAACGATCGACCTCCACGGCGGCGGGAGCGACCTCATCTTCCCGCACCACGAGTGCGAGCGCGCCCAGTCGGAGGCCGCCACGGGAGAGCCATTCGTGCGCCACTGGATGCACGTGGCGATGGTCTACATGGACGGCCACAAGATGTCGAAGAGCCTCGGGAACCTGGTCTTCGTCGACAAACTGCGCACCCAGTACGACCCGCGCTCCATCCGCCTGGGGGTCATCGAGCACCACTACCGCACCGAGTGGGAGTGGGAGGACGGTCTCATGCCCCGCAACCATGCCCGCCTTCAGGCCTGGCTGTCCTCCGTCGGGGGGCCAGTGGGCACAGTGCTCGAGGAGGTGCGCGAGCGTCTGGACGAGGACCTGGACACGCCGGGAGCGGTGGCCGCGATCGACCGAGCGGCTGGCTCGGGAACCGATGTCTCCGCCGCGGCCGCATTGCTCGGGGTTCGTCTCGACCGGCCCCTGTCCATCGGCTGATGTGACGCACCTGTTTCGCCGGTGTGACATTTAGTCAAATGCGTCCCCACGGGTTCACAAGCACCCGAATCACACCTATTCTGAGCGCCCATGGCCGCCGAAACCGAGGCATCAGTGGCTCCGCTACCCGCGAAAGTGTTCGCCGGGGCGGGAGCATCGCAGGAGAGACTCCGTCGCGTCCTGCACCCGTTGTCGCGCCGCCTCTGGAAGATGAACATCGAGGGGATCGAGAACATCCCAGTTGACGGTCCGGCGATCATCTGCCCGAACCACATCAGCTTCTTCGACTCGGTCTTCGTCATGACGTTCGTCGGCCGCAACATCAGTTTCGTCGGCAAGGCCGAGTACATGGACTCGTGGAAGACGAAGCACCTTTTCCCCGCGCTCGGGATGATTCCCATCGACCGGTCGGGCGGCGGCAAGAGCGACAACGCACTCGAGGCGGCCGAGCGGGTGCTGCGCCGCGGCGAGCTGTTCGGCATCTACCCGGAGGGGACACGCAGTCGTGACGGGATGCTCTACAAGGGGCACACGGGAGCGGCGCGTCTCGCGCTCAAGGTCGGTTGCCCGATCATCCCCGTCGGCATCGTCGGCACCCGCGAGATTCAGCCACCCGACACGTTCTTCCCGAAGGTCGGTCTGTCGTGCTCCGTGAAGTTCGGCGCACCCATCCACGTCGAGCGCTATGCCGACCGGCCGGATGACCACATGGCCTGGAGGGAGATCACGGACGAGGTGATGTTCGAGATCCGGGAACTCTCGGGCCAGGAGTACCGCAACACGTACGCCTCGAAGAAGCCCGAGACGTTGCATGCTGCGACCGCGGTGGTGTCGGCGGAGGCAACGGACGGAGCAAACACCCCCGATTTGGAGACCTCTGCTCCGTAGAATGGCCCTTCCATGGCCGACATTGCAGTAATCCTCCCCGACGGTTCGGAGCGACTCGTTCCGCAGGGGTCCACCGTCCGTGACGTGGCCGCAGGTATCGGCTCGCGCCTCGCGAAGGCCGCACTTGCCGGCACGGTGAACGGGGCCGAGGTGGACCTGAACGTGCCGGTCGCCGCCGGAAACTCGGTCTCCATCATCACCGCCGATTCCGACGCCGGTCGTCACGTGCTCCGCCACTCCACGGCCCATGTGCTGGCCCAGGCCGTCGTGCAACTGTTCCCGGGAGCGCAGTTCTCCATCGGACCCGCCATCGAGGACGGCTTCTACTACGACTTCGAGTTGCCGGGCGGCCGCACCTTCTCCGAGGACGACCTCGAGGCCATCACTGCCCGCATGCGCGAGATCATCAAGGCTGACCAGCCGTTCGTGCGCTCGGAAGTGGCGGCGACAGATGCGCTCCGGCTCTTCTCGTCGCAGAAGTACAAGTGCGAGATCATCGAGCGCGTCTCGTCGGGTTCCGGCGATGGCGACGATTCGG
>JBEGJV010000029.1:0-14477 GCA_041184385.1 Actinomycetota bacterium | reverse complement strand
ATCAAGCAGCTCAAGGCCGAAGGCATCGCCATCTTCCTCATCAGCCACGACATCCACGACGTGTTCGATCTCGCCGACAGGATCAGCGTGATGATGCAGGGCCGTCTCGTCGGCACCGTCGACAAGAACTCGGTCACCAAGGACGACGTCCTCGGGATGATCATCATGGGGAAGAAGCCCGCCGGTCTCGCCTGAGGCCGGTGCGGTCCGTCAACTGCCCGGCACCCACCGCGTGGTGGCAGTGCCCCCGCGCGCGATCTCGTAGAACCCGTCCGCATCGACCGGCATCCACGGTCCCGGCGTGGAGCCCGGGAACGTCACCCTCACTTCCGCGCGTTCGGCGGCACCCAGGCCGAAGTGCATCCAGCCGAGGTCGCCACTCGCGTGCCCGCCGCCCACGGTGAGCTCGCGCGTGACGGTGCGACCGTTCGAGCGGACTTCCACCCACGAACCGACACCCCAAGCGTTCGTGCCCGGCTGGCGCAGTCTCACGCCCACCCAGTGCCCGGTGACGACCGGGTCCTCCGCGGTGCCGGTTCCGACATTGCGCCGGATCTCGGCCGGCACGCGCCGGTTCATGACGACGAGGTCGAGCATGCCGTCGAGATTCAGGTCCACGAGCGCTGCACCACGCGAGCGCGCGGTGCTCGCGACGCCCGCCCTGTCACCGGCCTCCTCGAACGTCCCGTCTGTGCGTCCGAGCAGCAGGTTGTTCGGGTCGTCGGCTGCGTAGTCGACCTGGGCATCGACGTTGCCCTTGGTGATGAAGAGGTCCATGCGGCCGTCGTTGTTCACGTCGTCGAACTCGGGGTGCCACGCCGTGGACGGGAGCACCGCCGACCCCGTGTACGGGTGCTGCGCGGTGACACCGCGCTCCAGTGCGATGTCGACATAGGACGGACCGCCCGTGTCCTTCTCCAGGGTCTGCAGCTTGTTGTCGGCCTGGCTGGTCAGGAAGATCTCCGGCCTGCCGTCCCCCGTCAAATCCTGGCTGGCGATCCCCATTCCCCAGATGGTGAGCGGGCGCCAACCGTCAGTCGCGCCGTACTCTCGCGTCTGCTCACCCGGACGAGTGCGCCACAACTGTTCGCGTGCGTTCTTGTCGTAGTTCCTGTCGTTGCTGACGCGCAGGTCGGTGTGGCCGTCATGGTTCCAGTCCGAGAAGAGGATCGACAAGGTGCAGTGCGCGGGGAGTCTCTCCGCTCCGTGGTAGCCGGTTTCGTCCGGCCTCCACAGGGTGTTGTCGGCACAGTCGTAGGTGTCGGGAACGAGGTAGTTGCCGAATGCGAGCGTGGGCAGGGTCGACCCGTTCTCCCACGTCGCAGAGAACCCCACCGTCCAGTTCTTCTGCCCACCGAGGCCCCACGTGTCCGTCATGTCCTCGAAACCGCAGTCACCGGTGCCGCGCAGCACCCGGGTGTCACCCCGTCTCAGCACGACGAGATCGGTCACCGCGTCACTGTCGATGTCGAGCGGGTAGGCGCCGGTGACGGCGACAAGGTCAGTGACCGGTGACTGCAACAGTGAGAACCGGAGCGCCCCACCCGTCGCGCTCTTGTTCTCGTACAGCGCGGCCGGCCGTGTGCCGCCCGCCATGAACAACTCGGGGAACCCGTCACCGTTGCAGTCGAAAGTGGCGACGCCACCGCCGACGAAGAAAGGGAACTCACCGTCGTAAACGTGATCCACACCCGAGCTGGCGGTCTCGTCGACCAATCCCGGCACGCTCGTTGGGGACGGCCCGCCGGACACCGACCACACGACCAGACCGGCACAGAGTCCTGTGGCAACCCCGATGAATGTCGCCGCGCGCCGTCTCATGGGGTCGACATCGTTCGGTCCGGATCTACGGCGAGGGAGCGTCAGACACGGGCAACTCTGCGACGGTCAACCATCGTGCCCCCGTCGCGCGACGCATCGCCCACATCGTCTCGAACGGGCCGGTCGTGGAAGCAACCGTCTTGCCTGATGCATCGAGTGTCTCGGTGGTCACCGTGCCCCGCGAGACCATGCCGAGGCTGAGCCCGTCCTGCCTGCCGAAAGGCACGATCAATGTGACCCGCACGGTGTCGATGCGGTACTTCTGGATGACGGTCCGCCCTGATTCCTTTGCCCTCGCGAGGCGGGTGCGGAGCGACTCGAGTCGGTCGCCGTGGGACACCGCAGTGAGGAGCGAGTCGTCACGCTCGATGAGTGCCTGGTTCTCGAGTGCGAGGTTCTCGGCGAGAGTGAGGACGTTCTGTCGCGCTCCGGCCACGTCGATCTCGTGGTTCCAGTCGGTGACGGCCCTGTCGACGGTGATTGCCGGGAAAGTCGCAGGGTCGAGTCGTTCTGCCATGCGCCCGACGAGGTTCTCCGGCTCGCCGGCCAGGATCCCCTCGGCGCTGCGGGCGCCGAACGACAGTGCGGCAAGCATGAGGGCGGCAACCACCGAGACGGACAGTGTGCGCCGCGTGAGGACGGTGGTGTCCGCCTGCGCGTCGGCGCCACGCAGGACACGACGGGCGAACACTCGGAGCCGGTCGTCGTCGGCGCCCATCGACGGCAGGAAACGCTCGAGGACCGGCCTGACCGCCGTCATGATCGTGAGACCCGAGAGCAACGCAACCTTCGTGCCGAACTCGGTGCTCTGCGGTGCCATCAGCAGGACGCAGACCACGCCGACCATCGCGCCGAACATGACGCGACCGACGCGGCCCTGCGGCACGGTGCGCGGGTCCGTGATCATGAAGTAGGTGAAGATGAAGATCTCGGGCGAGGTGACGATCGTGAGCCACAGGTGCGAACCGCACACCGGGGCGAATGCCCAGCGGGCGGTGAAGCACTGACCTGATGCCGCGGTGAACGCGGTGCCGGCCGCGAGCACCAACCAGAACGACACCACCGTTGTGAGCAGCCCGAGCCTGCGCGTGATGAGCGAACCACCCACCAGAATGACCGCGTACGCGATCACCATCGACGGGTTGGAGAGGGGAGCCCACCAGAAGTCGAGCGGTTCCACGCGGTTGCTCCCGAGGATGATGAAGGCGAGCACCAGGCCCACGTTCGACGGGTTGAACACGTGCGAGCCGCCCTTGCGGACGATGAACTTGGTGAGCAGAGAGAATGCTGCGATCCCCGAGAACATCCACCAGTGATGGAACGTCCAGTGGTCCCCGACGGGGGTGGAGGGAACGCGCAGGATGAGGGCGATTCCGCTGCCGGTGAGCATCGCGCTGGCGGGCCACACGAACGCCCCTGTCTGCCGGAACGTGATGGCCACCTGCAGCAGTGCCGATGTCAGGATCGCCGCGAGGATCTGGGGGACGCTGACGTGGAATCCGAGCCCGACCTGGCCGAGGGTGTGCAGCGTGATGACGACGCATGCCACGTGCAGGCGGGAGTCACGGAGTCGCGGGAGCACCACGGGGTACGTTCGCCCGAGGATGCGCACTGACCGCCCGGGTGCCGCCACCGGTGGCTGCAGCGTCGGTGCGAACGTTCCTCCCACGGGTGGGAATGATAGTTGCGGAGCGACAGCCCCGTCATTTCGGCGTCCCCTGCCGGAGCGCGGAATGAACCGATCCCGCCGGAGGTTTCCTTCCCCACACCTTCCACCGAGGGAGCCCCATGATCGAGCCCCGCTCCGTCACATTCGAACAAGAGGCCGTGCTGGCTCTCTCCGAGATTCTCGGCATCATGAGCGACCAGCTGATGGACGGCGAGATGCAGCAGCGCTGGGATGCCGAGCACGTCGTGGACCTCCAATTGCGGCTGAACGACGCCCACAACGGGGACGCAATCGAGATCGGGATCGACGATGCGGCGCTCCTGCTCGACGGCATGGCCTTCACCGAGGTGATGTCGGTGGAGTTCCCGTTCTTCGAGATGGTCCAGTGGACGAGCGATTTCGTCACGGAGGAACTTCGTCAGCACTGGACGGACGACCAGTGGCGGGAGTATGTCGGCCGCTAGGCGACCGGCGGTGTCGACTCGCTCATTCGTTCCGTGAGAACGTCGTCGGGCATCGACATCAGCGCCTCGTAGACCTCTTTCGGGTACTGCAGGTGCGGTTTCGACGGGTCGATCGGCGGGTTCGGCAAAGGGGATGCCGGCCTGTCGAACGCGGCCGGTGACCGGAAGCGGGCGAGTTCCTCGCCACTGATGCCCGCGAGTGCCACGACCTCGGGGTCGATCCAGTGGTTCCCGTCGATCGGTTCGGCGGATGTCGCCACCTCGAGTACCAGTCCCTCGGGGCCCGCGAAGTAGATCGAGTCGCACATGCCGTGGTGCAGTGGCCCCATCACGTTCACGCCGCGCGAACGGATGCGGTCACGCATCGCGAGAAGCTCGTCGTAGGTGTCCACGTTGAACGCGACATGCTGCATCGTTCCAGGTGCGGTGTCGCCGCCCGCGTTGCCGGCATGCGACACACCGGGGACCGGTTCGATGCCCGGCGTGCGCGGCCCCTGCACGAAGGCAACGGATGAGGAATCATTCAGCCGGAGGAACCCGTGCCAGAAGCCCTTCACGCCGTGCATCCAGTAGAGCGCGACGAGTTCGCACCCCAGCACGTCAGTGAAGAACTCGATCTGGGTCTTGATGTCGCCGGTGCTGAGTGCCAGGTGGTGGACGCCGTTCGGTCGTGTCATGCACATGTTCTAGCCGACATCGACCACGGTCAATTCACCGCGGAAAACAAAGGACCCGGTGCCTCGCGGCACCGGGTCCTTCAACGGATGTGTCAGAGGAGAAGAATTACTTCTTCTTCTTGGCTGCGGCCTTCTTGACGGTCTTCTTCGGGGCTGCCTTCTTCACGACCTTCTTTGCTGCCGCCTTCTTGGCCGGTGCGGCCTTCTTTGCTGCTGCCTTCTTCGCCGGGGCTGCAGGAGCAACCGGGCGCTTCGTGTTGATCTTCGGTGCCGGGGCCTTGCCGAGGGCGATGTCCTTGAAGCCCTTCAGCGCGGTGACCTTCGCAACGGTCTTTGCTGCGATCTTGATCTGCTCGCCGGTGGCAGGGTTGCGACCGATGCGGGCGGGACGCTTGATCTTCGCGAACTTTGCGAATCCCGAAATGTTGACGACGTCGCCCTTCGCAACCGTTGCCAGGATCACGTCGATGGTTCCTTCGACGAGCTTGGCCGCGGTCTTGTTGTCGACGTCGGTGTGGATGGCTACTGCTTGGATGAGCTCACGCTTCTTCATGGCTGTATGTCTAGTCGGTGGGTGGGCGCCAAAGGTGGATTTCCCCAATGAAATCGGGGGGCTTTGGTCACGGTCAATTCGGTGCGCTCGCCGGGAGGCTCCAGGTGGTCTGACCGGAGCGGATGACGACGGGCTGCTCGGTGTAGGTGAGGGCACCAGTCCCCGGCTTCTTGTCCGTGCACGTCATCGAACCGGCCGTCAGAACGGGGGCGTTCGCACCGGTGCACACGACTGTGGATATCCCCAGCCGGATGCGGGTGACCACGTAAGTCACCGTGAGACCGCTCGAGACCGAGACAGGGGCCCAGGAGAGGACTTCGTCCTGTCCGCGGGGTGAATGGCTGACGAGGGGTGCGACGGAGGGGGAGAATGTTGCACCCGCAAACTGCTGGGCAGAGGACGTGATTCGGGCGCTGTAGAGCGCCGAGGTGCCGCGCACGGCGGACCGGGGGAGAAGGCCGAGGATCACCAGGATGATGATGACCGCGACGATGATCCGCCGTGCGCGAGACATTCCGGCTAGCTCCAGACGATGGTCGAGCACTGCTGCCCGGCCACGCACGAACCGACGGACTGGTTGGCCGCCTGCACCGCGTGGAACGTGAGCGTGATGGACGCGGTCCCGCCCTGGAGGGAGTTCGGGGCCAGCAGCGGCAGCAGGTAGTCGATGTTGAACGTGCTGGAGTCGTTAGTGGCAGCCGGGGTGGTCGACAGCAGGATGTTGGTCACCGGGGTTCCCGCAACGAGCGTGGTGTCGGCGCCGGACGTGTTCTTGTAGGTCGTGCCCGACATCACGGTTGCCCCGCCGTTGACCCCCACCTTCATCTGGAGACCACTGCTCGTGGCCGTGTAGAGCGCTGTGGTCCCGGCAGTGACCGTCACGTCGACCGCCAGGTAGGCCGCGACCGAACCGGTGTACTTCACCTTGTAGTCGCAGGGCGTGAGGGAGACCGACCCGCTGCCGTAGTTGGTGGAGGAATCTCCCGGGGTCATCGCGGTCACGTTGCAGGTTGTGCTGGTGCTGCCGAGGCCGACGCTCACGGTGCCCGACGTGAACGAGCTCGACGCACTCGTCTGGGACGCGCTGAAGAGCGCCATGGTTGACCCGAGGGTCAGGGTGGTCGCCGCGGCAACCGTGGCGATCGCGGCACCGCAATACGCGATGACCTTCGTGATGGGCTTGTTCATTGTGTTCCTTCGTTGGTGGGTTGTGTGTTGTCCTGTCCTTCGGCATGGCGAACCATCGCCAGTGCCATCCGGACGAGAATGAGGGAGAGGCCGAACATCAGCAGGGTGCTGCGGTTCTGGGTCGCGTACATCAGGTAGCCGAGCCGGGGGACCACCCGGGTCACAGTTCCGACCACCGCCGATTCGGCGACGGCGTCAGTGTCGGGCTGGGGGTTTGCGTCACCCTTGGTGATGAAGGTGCGGTTGCCTTCGGCGTCGACCGCCGTCCGCATGATGCGGTGGGTGACCAACAGTCGCGAGGTCGCCGAGGCGCGGTACGTGACGACGTCACCGACACCGAGCCGTGCAAGTTCCCCGCCGGAGACGTGACGCACGAGCACGGCGTCCCCGGTGGAGAACGCGGGTGTCATCGACCCGGACCGGACGATCAGTGCCTCGCGACCGAAGAAGGTGGCGGTGCCGTCATGCGAGAGGTTGGAGGCAATCGCCAGGGCCAGAATCCCCGTCACGATCAATGCGAGAACCGACGCTGCGGTGACGTTCACGAGGGAGACGACGGCGCGCAAGACGCGACCGACGGTGGTGACCTGAGTGCCCGGTGCCTCGTTCGGGTGAGTCGCGATTGCCATGGGGCAATTCAACGATTGGGCGGGCCTGATTGCGAGTGGAATTCATCCCGCAGTGGCGGTATTCCCATACTTGCCACTTGGGTGATCCGTGAAGGACCACTGTGACTTACCGGAGTTCGTCGGCGACCTGTGACACGAACAGCGCGAGCTGCGTGCGGTTCTCGTAGCCGAACTTCTTCAGCATTCGTGACACGCGGTTCCTGACGGTCTGCAGGTTGAGGAACACGGCTTCCGCGATCTGTTGATCGCTGGCCCCGGTGCCGAGCAACCGGAGGATCGCGCGGTCGAATTCGTCGAGCGTGCCGAGCAGGTCGAGGCCGCGGAGACTGAGTTCCTCTAGGGACTCCCGCACCTCCTCGCGGTTGAACAGGTTCAACCCCATGCTCACGTCCATGATCGTCCTCACCAGTAGCGAACTGTCGCCTGACTTCAGCACGAACGCCGAAGCGCCGGCTTGGTACGACGCGACGAAAGATGACGCCGACCTGAAAGAGGTGAGCATCACGACGGCGGTCTCCGGGTGAGACAGGCGGACTCTCCGCAGGATGTCGAGACCCGATTCGTTGTTGAGTGCGATGTCCAGCAGAAGCACGTCGGCCCGGGTGTCCTCGAGGAGTGCGAGCAGCGTCTTCTCGGTGGCGACCGAACCCACCACGTTGATTCCCTGTGCGTTCAGGACGTTCGCCAGCGCCTCGCGAACCATCTGGTGGTCGTCGCAGATCACGACGGAGACGGGTGACGTGCTCATGCGGTGCCTTCGAGTTCCATCGGGACCCGCCACGTCAAGCGGACCAGTCCGTCATCCGTGTTCGCGAGCGTCATGACGCCACCGAGGAGGCTGGCTCTCTCGGCCATGTTCAGGGTGCCGCTCGCTCGCTCCGTTTCCGCGGGCAGGGGGAGACCGTCGTTCTCCACGCAGAGAGTGAGGATTCCGCCTTCCGCGGCAGCCGTCACGGAGATGGTCCGCGCGTTGCCGTGGCGCACCGCATTCGATGTTGCCTCCCTGACGACGGCCCTCACGTTCGTGCGCAGTCGGGTGGAGATGCCACTGACCGGTGCGTCAACGGAGACCTTCGTGCCCGTGGCCTCGGAGAGGGTCATTGTCAGAGACCTCAGTTCGTCCTCGATCGACTCGTCCTCCGCGTTGCGAACGTCGAAGATCTCGTGACGAATCTCGGAGATCACGTCGGTCACGGTGGCGCGGACTGCCGCCAGCCGGTCCCGGGTCGGGTCGTCCGTCGAGCGCGCGATGTCCTCGATCGTGAGGGACACCGCGAAGAGATTCTGGATGACGGAGTCGTGGAGGTCGCGGGCGATCCGCTCGCGGTCCTCGGCGATGGCGATTGCCTTCTCCGAATAGGCGACCTCGGCCTCGTGCTGTTGCAGCCGGTTCTGCACCTGCTGGAACTCGCTGAGGTCACTGCCGATCTCGAGCACGAATTTGCCTGCCCGCTGCCACTGCACCTCGATCGCAACGACAGCTCCCTTCGGTCGGTACCGGTCACCGTCATCGGGGTTCAGGTTGAACAACTGGTAGGAGTGCCCATCGGTCCAGGCGGTGTTGACGTGGGCCAGCGCGCTCTCGGGCAGGAAGTACGTGTCGACGATTCTCTGGCCGCGTTCGACCTTCTTCGTGCGGACCTTCTCGTAGGCAGTGTTCCAGGAGATCAGTTCGCAGTCGACAATTTCCCCGTTCCCGCCGAAGACCGGCCGGTGCACGCAGATGTAGTCGCGCATGCTGTTGAAGATCGACCAGACAACGACAGGGTTGTAGTCGGGAGGCGGGTTCCCCGCTGCATCCGGGGAGTCCGCCGTCATGGGTCGAACCTACACAAGAAAAAGTCCCGCGACCTTTCACCCAATTGTGGGGTCGTTGTTTGGGTCCTCGGGGTGCTGGTAGTGATGATGGACGACGGCGAGAGCAAGTTGGGTCCGGTTCGCGCAGCCGAACGTCCTCAACAAACCCGAGACGTGGTTGCGCACCGTCTGGAGGTTGAGGAAGACCGCGTCGGCAACCTGTGCGTCGGTGTCGCCTTCCGATATGCGGACCAGAATGGCGCGGTCCGTGTGGCTCAGGGCCTGCACCTTGCTGCGATGGTCCTCGCCGCCGCTTGTCCGGGGCGAGGAATCGACGTCGGGCATGGGTGGACACTACTTGCGCCCGCAACAAATGGGTCAGATACCCGAATAGTGTTGTTTGGGCAGTCGCTACTGTCTGCGTGGTGCAGTCGGGGGACTGCGGGGAGGGAGTCTTGTCATGGCACGCACACCGAAAGACACGTCGATCATGTTGTTGTCGAACGCGGAGCCGAAGGAACTCCCGCCGGTGTCATCGCTGAAGGTGCCGCCGGTGAAGCCGACCGGCCAGGGTCACACCAAGTTCCCTTACGAGAACCTGGCATTCGAGGGCGGCGGCGCGAAGGGGTACGCCTACATCGGAGCGGTCCGCGTGCTGGAGGAAGAGGGCATCTACCCCCTGAACGTGCGTCGCGTCACCGGCACCAGCATCGGCAGCATGTTCGCCATGTTCGCCTCGCTCGGTGTGAGCAGCGAGTACATGGAGAAGATGATCCCGGCCGACATCGAGAGCCTGGCAAAGGACGGCTCCGGCGGTGCGCTCGGTGGTTTCGTGCGTGCCGCGCGCCGCAAGGGCATGAACCCCGGCCAGCGCCTGTACGACTTCCTCGGCGAGATCCTGGAGGAAGTGACGGGCAGTGCCGACATCACGTTCGCCCAGTTGTACGAGCGGTGCGGGCGAGAGCTCGCGATTCCCGTCACCAACGTGACGCGCATGATGACCGAGTTCTGTCACATCAAGACGACACCGAACATGGCCGTGCGCGTGGCCACCAGGATGTCGATGTCGCTCCCGGTGCTCCTGCAGCCGGTCAGTCTCCGTTCGGTGTACGACCGCGTCACCGGCGAGGCGAACGCCGAGCTCTACGTGGACGGTGGACTGTTGTGCAACAACCCCACCCATGTGTTCGACGGTTGGTGGTTGTCGATGGACCCGCGCGACTCGTTCCTGCGCCGTCTTCAGCCGCTCGATCACGCTGCGGCCCAGTACCCGCGCTCGGCTCGCTTCAGCCCTGCGAACACACGGACGCTCGGTTTCACGTTGTTCGCCGGTGAGGAGACCGACATCACCCGCAGTTGGCTGGCGCCGGGCGCTGAGCCGCCGGCACGGCCCGACACCGAGGCTGCGCGCGAGTACGCCGAGAAGGAGAAGGTGCGCCAGCGCCAGAGTGACATGCAGAAGCCGATCCAGCGCCTGCTGCAGAGGCTCGACGAACACGACGCGGACAGCGACGGACGGATCTCCCGCTCCGAGCTGCGCGCGACGCTGACGGACGGTTCGTTCTCCGCAGAGGACACCGTGCTCATCTTCGGCACATCGGACGTGGACGAGATCTTCGAGCACATGAACGCCGACGGCGGCGAGACAATCGAGTTCGGTGAGTTGCTCGCATACCTCGAGACCCGTGGTCTCGACGTGACCACGTCACTCGTGGGTTTCCCGGCGCGTCCGCCGAAGAACATCGTGGACTTCGCCATGAACATGATCGAGGCGGTCAGCCGCGACCTCACCCGCTCCAACCAGACGAGTGACGACAGGCCGCGAACCATCCCCATCAGCACCGACTACATCGGCACCACCACCTTCAACCTGGTGGATGCAGACCTGCAGTTCATGATCGAATCCGGCCGCAAGCACACGAAGGCATTCCTGGACGCCCACCGGGCTGACTGACACCGACCGTTCCCTCCCACTTTGGGAACCGGTGGAAATTTCCATTACGGTTCCAGACGTGAGCACGTTGTCCGAAGTTGCGCGGCACGCGGGGGTAGGTATCGGAACGGTCTCGCGCGTCATCAACAACCAACCGAACGTCAGCGAGGGCATGCGCGCGCGCGTGATGGAGTCGATCGCGGCGGTCGGTTACAAGATGCCGAGGCGCCGCAGGCCGGACCCTTCCACGCGTGCGTCCTACATCGGCGTGCTCACCGTCTTCTTCGACGAACCTTCGGTGTACGAACGGTGCAAGGGCCTCATCGGTCACCTGCAGCCGCTCGGGTACGAAGTGGTGGTCTACAACGCGGTTGCCCCGCAGCAGATCAGCGCCCAGCTGGAGTCGATGGTCTCGCATCCCCTCGACGGTGCCGTCGTTATCTCCGCCCAACTCGACGATGACGACGCGCGCATCCTCCGCCAGGCTCCCTTCCCGGTGGTTCTGCTCGACACGTTCCGCGAGGGGTTCCGCAGCGTCGGGATCGATGACCGGTTCGGTGGAGAGATTGCCGCCCGGCACCTGCTGGACATGGGACACAAGCGCATCGGTTTCGTCGGCGAACCAGTGAACCAGTTCGGCTTCATGGCATCGTCATTGCGCGAGCAGGGCTTCCGCGACGCGCACAGGAAGGCCGGCGTGAAGGTGGACGAGATCCTCGTGCGTCACGGCGCGCACGTCCGTTCGGCAGCCAAGCAACTCGCGACGGACCTGCTCTCGCTTCCCCAGCCCGTCACCGCGATCGTGGCGACGTCGGACGTGCAGGCAATCGGCGTGCTCGAGGCGGCTGCCGAGCTCGGGGTGAAGGTCCCCGACCAACTCTCCGTCATCGGGTACGACGACCTGGAGATCGCGTCGTTGCTGGGCATCACCACGATCCGTCAGCAGCTGGAGTTGTCCGGCCAACGCGGCGCGGCACTCGTGGTCGACGCGATCAACGGAAGCGCGTCGCACGGGACGCAGGAGAAGATCGATGTGGAGGTTGTGATTCGCAACACCACCAGGCCGCCGGAGACCAAGAAATCATGACGAAGCGCGTTGAGGACCTTCTCGATCAGTTGACGCTGGAGGAGCAGGTGTCGCTGCTCGCCGGCAGGAACATATGGGAGACCGTTCCCATCGAGAGACTTGACATCCCGCGGATGCGCGTCAGTGACGGTCCGGCGGGTGTCCGCGGGTCGAAATTCGACGGACCCGCATCCATGAACGTCCCGTGCGGCACGGCGATCGCGGCGTCATGGAACCGTTCGTTGGTCCGCCAGCTCGGGGAACTGCTCGGCCGGGAGATGCACGCGAAGGGGGCCCGGGTGCATCTCGCGCCCACCGTGAACCTGCACCGCACGCCGGTAGGTGGCCGCAACTTCGAGTGCATGAGCGAGGACCCGTACCTCACTGCAGAGACGGCAGTCGAGTACGTGAGGGGAGTCCAGAGCCAGGGTGTCGCCAGCTGCATCAAGCATTTCGTGGGCAACGACACCGAGTTCGAGCGCATGACAATCGACAGCCAGATCGACGAGCGCACGCTGCGCGAGGTGTACCTGGTGCCGTTCGAGCGCGCCGTGAGGGACGCCGAGGTCATGTCGGTCATGACGAGTTACAACCGGATCAACGGTGACTTCGGTGCCGACTCCGCGCCGATGCTCCAAGGGGTGCTGCGCGACGAATGGGGATTCGACGGGTGCGTCATCAGCGACTGGTTCGGCGTGCACTCCACGGCGGCGAGCGTGAACGCCGGCTGCGACCTGGAGATGCCCGGGCCGACCCTGCACCGCGGCCAGCAGCTGATCGACGCAGTGGAGCGCGGCGAGGTGTCGCGCGAGATGGTGCGTGAACGTGCGCGCAACGTGCTCAACCTCATGGAGCGCACCGGCGCGCTCGACAACCCGCCGGGACCCGAGATCACTCGCGACGACCCGTCCGACATCGCAATCCTGCGCAGCGCCTCTGCCGCCGGCATGGTTCTACTGAAGAACGAAGAGAACGTCCTGCCGCTCGTCACGGGGAACCTGAGGACGGTCGCCGTTGTCGGTCCGAACGCCGGTACGAGCATGGTGATGGGCGGCGGGTCCGCACACGTCACCGCCACACGCGTGTCCCACGTGCTCGACGCCATCCGTGACCGCATCGGTGGTGCCGGAGTTGACATCGTGCACGGCGCCGGCTGCAACATCAACCGCAAGCTGCCCGAGCTGGACATGCGCCTCCTGTCCGGGGTCACGCTCGAGTACTTCGCCGGCGTGGACGACCTCGACACCGGGGCCGCACCGGCGCAGACCGGCACCACAGGCGTCTTCAGGATGATGTGGTTCAGGGATCCTCTCGGCCGCAAGGGCAACAACTTCGGGTTCGGGGCCAGGTTCTCGATGCAGTTCACCCCCGATGTCACCGGCGAGTGGCAGTTCGGCGTCGAGTCAGTGGCGCCCGTGCGGTTGATGATCGACGGCCGCGTCGTGCTCGACAACACCGACGCGCCGGTGGGCGGTTCGTTCTTCGGCAACGGCAAGTACGAGTCGACGGTCGGTGTGGAGCTCGAGGCCGGTCGCGCCTACTCCTTCGTTGCCGAGGTGCGCCATTCGCCCACGGGCATGGGACTCGGCGGCATCAACCTCGGTGCACAGGCGCCGGTCGACGACGACATGCTGAACAAGGCCGTGGACATGGCCGCCCGTGCCGATCTCTCGATCGTGGTCGTCGGCACCAACGACGACTGGGAGAGCGAGGGATGGGACCGCGAGGACATCGACCTGCCCGGCGACCAGAACGTGCTGGTGGAGGAGGTCGCGAAGGTCTCGAAGCGCACGGTCGTGGTCGTCAACGCGGGCTCTCCCGTGGCCATGCCGTGGATCAACGACGTGCAGGGCGTGATCTACACGTGGTTCGCCGGACAGGAGATGGGTGATGCACTCGTCGACATCCTCACCGGCGAAGTGGAGCCGTCGGGTCGCCTGCCCGTCACGCTGCCGAAGAAGATCGTCGACACGCCGGCGGCGGAGCACCACCCCGGTCGCAACGGCAAGGCCCAGTACCTGGAGGGCCGCCTCATCGGCTACCGCTGGTACGACAAGGTCGGTCGCGACCCGTTGTTCCCGTTCGGGTTCGGGCTCGGGTACGCCGAAGTGGCGGTCACCGGCGCGAAGGCGATCGACAGCCACACCGTGGAGGCCACGTTGACGAACACCTCGTCACGCGACGGTGTCCAGGTGGTGCAGGTGTATGCGCACCGCGCCGACCGCGACGGACTCCCGAACGACGAGCCGGTGAACATCCTCGCGGGGTACGAGCGCGTCGAGGTGCCGGCGGGCGGAAGCGCCACGGTGCGCGTCCGATTGAACAGTGATGCCTACCGCACGTGGGACATCGTGAACGGTCGCTGGTCGACGTGGTCGGGCCCGGTGGAACTTCGCGTCGGCACCAGTTCGCGCGACATCACGCACGCGCTGTCGCTCTCGCTCTAGTCGAGGATGCTGTCGCCGCCGTTCAGGTGGACATCGAGCTGCTCGATCAGGATGCGCTGCGCGCCGCTCTCGGGTCCTGCCATCGGCCGGTGCGCACGCACGCGTTCGATGGCATCGAGCATCTCCATGTCGAGCAGCATCAGGATTCCTGTCGCGGTCGTGCCCGCGCGGCCGATGCCGGCGGCGCAGTGGACGACGAGGTTCCGTCCCGCGAGCAGCATCGAGGCGAGTCG
>JBEGJV010000028.1:0-15159 GCA_041184385.1 Actinomycetota bacterium | reverse complement strand
GCACGCCCGCTTCCCTCTCGATGATCTCCACCAGTTGCCGGGCCGAAGCGGGCAGGTCCCCGAAGGAGGTGATTCCCTCGGTGCTGCACTTCCAGCCGGGCACGGTCACGTACTCGGGCTTGACCTGTGCCAGCCTCTCCACCGTGTCGGGGTACTGGGTGATTCTCTTGCCGTCGATCGTGTAGCCCACGCAGACCTTGACCTCGTCGAACGTGTCAAGAACGTCCAGCTTGGTGAGGGCTATCTCCGTCAACGAATTCAGGCGCACCGCATGCTTCAGCATCACCGTGTCGCACCAGCCCGTGCGGCGGCGACGGCCGGTGACGGTGCCGAACTCGCGGCCGATGTCCACCAGTTTCTCGCCGAGCTCATCGGTCAGTTCGCTGGGGAACGGACCCATGCCGACCCGCGTGGTGTACGCCTTCGCGATTCCCACCACGCGGTCGATGTGGCGCGGGCCGAGTCCGCTGCCGACCGACGCACCGCCCGCGACCGGGTTCGATGACGTCACGTACGGGTACGTGCCGTGGTCGATGTCGAGGAACGTCGCCTGTGCGCCCTCGAGAAGGATCTGCGCACCGGACTCGCGCGCCTCGTGCAGCAGGCTGACGGTGTCCGCAACGTACGGGGCAAGCCGCTCGGCGTACGCGACGAACTCGGTGACGACCTTCTCCACGTCGAACGGCTCGCCGCCCACGTCAGAAACTTCCTTCGCTGCGGCAACCGCTCGCTCGCGCAGCTTCGTCTCGAACGTGCGCGGGTTCAGCACTTCTCCCACGCGGATGCCGGAGCGCTTCACCTTGTCCACCATCGCCGGGCCGATGCCCTTCAGGGTGGTGCCGATCTTGGCGTCACCGCGCGCCGACTCGAGCGCAGCGTCGATCGACTGGTGCCACGGGAAGATGAGGTGGGCGAGGCTGGAGACCTTCAGTCGCGCGGCCGACACACCGCGTGACTCGAGCGAGTCGATCTCGCGGAAGAGGGTCGGGAGGTCCACCACGACACCGTTGCCGATGACCGGGGTGACCGTGTCGTACAGAACGCCGCTGGGGGTGAGCTGGAGCGCGTACTTCTGGTCGCCCACGACAACGGTGTGACCGGCATTGTGACCGCCCTGGTACCGGACAACGAACTGGTTGTCGGCAGCGAGGAGGTCGATGACCTTGGCCTTGCCTTCGTCACCCCACTGGGTGCCCACTACAACAGTGACGGTCATGAACGCTCCCCTTTCGGAACGTAAGAGAACTCTAGCGGTGAACGGAAACCAATCGGCCCGAAAGTGGGTCCCACGGTAGGTTTCGTGCCATGGCAAACGTGTTGCGGCGCATGGAATGGTCGGCGATGTCCCCCGACCAGCGTGACGCACTGTGCCGGCGCGGCCTGGACGACATCTTCGACCCGGTCCTGCGCGAATCCATCGGTGCCCTCATCGAGGACGTCCGCGTCCGGGGTGACCTGGCGGTCTGCGATGCACTCGCCCGGTTCGACGGCATCTCCCTTCGCCCCGACCAACTGCGTGTCACCCAGGCCGAGATCGAGTCGGCCACCATCGACCCTGCCGTCGAGGCGGCCATCATCGACGCGATCTCGCACCTGCGCGCATTCAACGACGAGTTGATGGAGAGGGCGTCGGACTGGCAGATCGAGATCGAGAACGGATTGGTTGCCGGCGAGAAGATCAGCCCCATCGCCAGCGTCGGCCTGTTCGTGCCGAGCGGCAAGGCCAGCTACCCGTCGGTCGCGTACCAGCTGGGCGTCCCCGCAATGGTTGCCGGCGTGCCGAACGTCGTGCTCATCGTGCCGCCTGTCCCGGGTGGCACCGGCGAGGTCGACCCTGCCGTGCTCGTGGTGTGCCGTCTGCTCGGCATCACGAACGTGTTCCGCATCAACGGCCCCGCAGGCATCGCCGCTCTCGGCTTCGGCACGGAGTCCATCCCGCGCGTCCGCAAGGTCGTCGGACCGGGGAGCCCCGCCGTCACCATCGCGCAGGTGGAGATGCAGCGCCACGGGCTCGCCACCATGATGCTCCTCGGGCCGACCGAGAGTCTCGTCCTCACGGACCACACCGCAGACCCCGTGCGGCTCGCCGCCGACCTTCTGATCGAGGCGGAGCACGGCACGGATTCCACCGTTGTGCTCGTCACGCCGTCAGCCGAACTTGTCGACCTCGTTGACGACGAACTCGAGCGTCAGCTGGCCGACCTACCGCAGGTGCGGGCGGACGCCGCGCGCGCGTCACTGGGCGTGAACGGCGGGGCGGTGATCACCGCCAACATGAACGACGCGGTTGATGTGGCAAACACGTTCGCCGCCGAGCACCTGCAGGTGATCGTTGACCCGCGTCACGAGGAAGCCGTCGTCGACGCACTCGTGAATGCCGGCGAGATACTCGTGGGCCAGGACACACCGTTCAGTGCCGCCAACTTCGTGATCGGTTGCCCTGCGTCCCTGCCGACGAGCGGTTTCGCGCACGTGTCATCCGGCATCACCGTGGAGGCGTTCCTCAAGCGCACCGCAGTTGCGCGCGCGAACGAGTCCGCGCTGCGCCGCATGTCGAGGAGCATCATCTCGCTCGCCGACCACGAGGGCTTCCCCGCCCACGGCAACGCCATCCGCCGCCGTTTCGGTTGATCAGAACGGCGTGTCGCCGAGAACGGTGACGCGGTGGCCGTACCTGCGGTGCGGCCAGTAGTCCCAGATGGCGCGGTGCTGCGCGCAACGGTTGTCCCACATCGCGATGGAGTTCGCCTGCCACGTGAAACGCACCTGGAAGTTCGGGTGCTCCATGTGGTCGTACAGGTACCCGAGGATCGCATCGCTCTCGTCGCGCGGCACACCGTCGATGTGCGTGGTGAACGCCCTGTTCACGAACAGCCCCTTGCGGCCGGTCTCCGGGTGCGTGCGGACCACCGGGTGTTTCGCGCGCGGGTATGTGGGCTTGTCCGCGACTCCCGTGTACAGACCGCGGTACACGTGCTCACCATCGTGAACCGCAACGAGACCGTCGAGGTACGCCTTCATCCGTTCGCTCAACGCGTCGTACGCCGCGTACATGCTCGTGAACATCGTGTCGCCACCGGTAGGCGGGACCTCGTGCATGTGGAGAATGCTCTGCGCCGGCGGTTGCTCCTGGCAGGACACATCGCTGTGCCAGGCCTCGCCGTTCGCGCGGTTCGAGTTCTCGTCGGCGGAGATCACGAGGATCTCCTCGCGTCCCGCGGCATTGGCGGCAGCCGGGTGCACATCAAGGTCACCGAAGCGACGGCCGAAGTCGATGTGCTGGTCCACGGTCAGGTTCTGGTCACGGAAGAAGACGACGCAGTTCTCCAGCAGGGCCCTGTGCACCTCGGCGAACGTCTCGTCATCAAGGTCGGCAAGGTCCACGTTCTCGATGAACGCGCCGACCGCCGGTGTCGCCTTGCGGACCGTGATCCGTTCGTACGGTGCGCCCGGGGTCCAGTCCACCCTGGACCTCGGTCCGCCGCGCTTGCTCCCGGGGCTCGTGCTCATGACCGGATCGTAGGACTCAGTCCCGCACGCCAACCACAAAACTGGCAACGGTGGACAGCGAACCGCCGATGTTCAGCGTGGCGAACGTCCTCGCGCCGTCCACCTGGATGTCCCCGGCCCGTCCCGTCACCTGCTTCGTCGCGTCGAACACCATGCGGGCGCCCGTCGCGCCGACGGGGTGACCACCACCGATGAGTCCGCCGCTCGGGTTGATGGGCAGCGCACCGTCACGCTCGATGAGGCCGCTCTCGATCGCCTTCCAGGATTCGCCGGGTGCGGTGATGCCGAAGTGGTCGATGGCCATGTACTCCGTGGTGGTGAAGCAGTCATGAGTCTCGATGCCGTCCAGTTCCATGACGTCCGCCACGCCGGCGCGGCGGAATGCGTCGGTGATCGTGTCGTTCACGTGCGGGAACACGAACCTGTCGTTCTTGCTGCGCTCCAGCTTGTCGAGGAACTTGATGCCGGCATTGCGGTGGCCCCACCCCAGGATCTGCGCGGTGGACGACGCCTTGATGTTGCGCCGTGCGGCCTGTGCGTCCATGAAGCGTTGCGACACGAGAACCACCGCGGTCGCTCCGTCGGTGATCTGCCCGCAGTCCTGCCGGCGCGTGCCCGGTTCGATCACGGGGTTGGCGACATCATCGTCGGTGAAGCTGAGCTCGGTGAACTTCCAGCCGCGCGTCTGCGCCAACGGGTTCGACTTCGCGTTCGTGTAGTTGATCTCGGAGATGCGGTTCAGGTACTGACGGTCGAGCCCGTACCGGTACGCGTACTCCTCGCCCAGCAGGCCGAACACCGCGGGCCACATGAACGTGCAGGAGATTCCCTCGTGGCCCTGCCACGACGCGGCGTTCTGCGCGACCGATGACTGGTCGCCGGGGAGAGCCTTCTGTTCCTCGACACCGACCACGAGTGCGCAGTCGTAACGACCGGCCTCGAGCTCTGCCATCGCCGCGAGAATCGCGAGCGACGATGAAGCGCACGCACCCTCGTGCCGCATCGCCGGCTTGCCCCACAGACCGGGCACCACCTGGGATGCCATCGCGCCCAGATGACCCTGCTGGCGCTGCAGCTCGGAGAACGCATTGCCCACGTGCACGGTCTCGATGTCGGACACGTCGACACCGCTGTCGGCCAGTGCGCCCTCGATCGCCTCGCGCATCATGTCCGAGATGTCCATGTTGTCCCGCGCGTAGCTGCGGGCGAAGTCGGTCTGGTAGCCGCCGAGAATGTAGATCGGTGTGCTCATGGTGTCTCCCCCTGCGAGTGCGCAGGATGAACACTACGACCCGATTCAGCCCGCTGTCACGGTGAGCGCACCGTCCGCAACGTCGACACGCACGGCCCCGTCCTCGGTGACGGCCCCGTCCAGGATGAGCACCGCCGCCTTGTCGGCAATCTCGCGCTGGATCAGGCGCTTGAGCGGACGCGCACCGAAGGAGGGGTCGTACCCCTTCTCGGCCAGCATCACCCGCGCGGCCGGGGTGACCTGCAGCGTGATGCGGCGGTCAGCCATCCGCTGCACAAGGTGCTCCAGCTGGATGTCCACGATCAGGCCGATGTCGTCCTGTGTGAGGGAGCGGAAGCGCACGATCTCGTCGATGCGGTTCACGAACTCGGGCCTGAAGTACTCGATCGGTTCGCCGGGCAGGTTGCTCGTCATGATCAGCACCACGTTCGTGAAGTCCACGGTGCGTCCCTGGCCGTCGGTCAGACGTCCGTCATCGAGCACCTGCAGCAGCACGTTGAACACGTCGGGATGTGCCTTCTCCACTTCGTCGAGCAGCACCACGCTGTACGGGCGGCGGCGCACCGCCTCAGTCAACTGACCGCCCTCGTCGTAGCCGACGTACCCCGGGGGCGCACCGATGAGGCGCGACACGGAGTACTTCTCCATGTATTCCGCCATGTCGATGCGCACCATCGCGCGCTCGTCGTCGAACAGGAACTCGGCGAGCGCGCGGGCGAGCTCGGTCTTGCCGACACCGGTCGGACCGAGGAACATGAACGAACCGATCGGGCGGTTCGGGTCGGACAATCCCGCACGGCTGCGGCGGATGGCATTCGAGACCGCGTTCACCGCCTCGTCCTGTCCGATCACGCGCTTGTGCAGCAGGTCCTCGAGTCGCACGAGCTTCTGCATCTCGCCCTCCAGCAACCTGCTGACGGGGACACCGGTCCACTTGCTGACGACCTCGGCGATGTCCTCGGCGTCCACTTCTTCCTTCAGCATCCGGTTGCCCGACTGAAGCTTGTCGAGGTGCTCGGTGGCATCCGAGATGCGGCGCTCCAGCTCCGGGATGCGTCCGTACTTGATCTCCGCCGCCTTCGCGAGATCCGACTCACGGTCCACGTTCGTGCGCAGCGACTCGAGTTCCTCCTTGAGCGTGCGGATGGCACTGATTGCCTCGCGCTCCGCCTCCCAATGGCCCTTCATGATGTCGATCTGCGTCTGCAGTTCGTCGAGCTCCTCGTTGAGAGCGGTGAGACGTTCGCGCGAAGCCGTGTCGGTTTCCTTCTCGAGTGCGACGCGCTCGATCTCCAGCTGCAGCGCACGGCGCTGCACGATGTCGATCTCCGTGGGCAGCGAGTCGATCTCGATGCGCAGCTTGCTCGCGGCCTCGTCCACCAGGTCGATTGCCTTGTCCGGCAGGAAGCGGTTGGTGAGGTAGCGGTTCGACAGCACCGCGGCACTGACGAGTGCGGAGTCCTGGATGCGCACGCCGTGGTGCACCTCGTAACGCTCCTTCAGGCCGCGCAGGATGGCGATGGTGTCGGGGACGGACGGCTCTCCCACGTACACCTGCTGGAAACGACGCTCAAGCGCCGGGTCCTTCTCCACGTACTTGCGGAACTCGTCCAGCGTTGTTGCACCCACCATGCGCAGCTCACCGCGGGCGAGCATCGGCTTGATCATGTTGCCGGCGTCCATCGCCCCCTCTGCACCGCCCGCGCCCACCAGCGTGTGCATCTCGTCGACGAACGTGATGATCTCGCCGTTCGAGTCGGTGATCTCCTTCAGCACCGCCTTCAGGCGCTCCTCGAACTCGCCGCGGTACTTCGCGCCCGCCAGCATGCTGGCCAGGTCCAGTGAGATGAGGCGCTTGTCCTTGAGGCCCTCGGGCACGTCGCCGTCGGCGATGCGGCGCGCGAGACCCTCGACGATTGCCGTCTTGCCCACACCGGGTTCGCCGATCAGCACCGGGTTGTTCTTGGTGCGGCGCGAGAGCACCTGGATGACGCGGCGGATCTCCTCGTCGCGGCCGATGACCGGGTCGATCTTGCCCTCACGGGCGCGTTGCGTGAGGTCCTGGCCGTACTTCTCGAGCGCTGCGAACTGCGATTCCGGGTCCGGTGACGTCACGCGGTGCGAACCGCGCACCTGCTGCAGCGCGGCGAGCAACTCCTCGCTCGGCACACCGACGCGCGAGTTCATGGCGAGCAACAGGTGCTCCACCGACACGTAGTCGTCACGCATGTCCTTGCGCGCGGTCTCGGCGTTCTCGAACACGTTCGACAACTCACGGCTCATGCGCGCTTCCTGCCCGCCCTGCACGCGCGGCAGCTTCTCGACCGCCTCGAACGCGCGGTCACGCAGCATCCCGCCGGCGATGCCGAGAGCCTTCAGCGTGGCGGGGATGACGGTGTCCGTCTGGTCGAGCAACGCCACCATCACGTGGTCAGGGGTGACCTCGGGGTTGCCGTTGGTGCGCGCCGACTCACCGGCGGCTGCGACGGCTTCCTGCGTGCGTGTGGTCCACTTCTTCGGATCAATGGCCATGGGGGTTGACCTTCCTTCGTGTGAGAGACGTGTCCGTCAGCGCCTCGGCCTGAACGGGCCTGGCTGCTCGGTGAACAATTGGATGGACTGGCGCAACGGCACCAGGTCGGTGCCCGCGGTACTCGTGCGCCGTTCGATCTCCGAGATTGCAGCGGCAGCCAGGTTGCGCAACTGGCTGACCTCCTCGCGCAGGCGGATGACCTCTTGTTCGAGTGACATCACGTGGCGGATGCCCTCGAGATTCATGCCGGTGGCGGCGAGTTCGGCGATCCGCCGCAGGCGTGCGATGTCGGCGTCGCTGTAACGGCGGTTGCCGCCCGTGGTGCGCGCCGGCGACAGCAGTCCGCGGCGCTCGTAGATGCGCAGCGTCTGCGGGTGCATGCCGGCGAGCTCTGCGGCGACGGAGATCACATAGACGGCTTGGTCGTGCTCGCGCATCATTTGCCTGCCTTGTCGTCGTTGGACGCACCGTCGGCGCGCGGCGAACGGAGAACCTTCGCCAGTTCCTCCACCGCGTGCTGTTCGTCCTTGTTCAGCGAATCCGGCACCGACACATCGACCGTGACAATGAGGTCGCCCCGCTTGCCCTCCGCACCGATGCCGAATCCCTTCACGCGGTGGCGAGAACCGGACTGCGTGCCGGGCTTCAGCCGCAGTGACACTTCGCCTCCGTCGAGAGTGGGGACGGAAATCGTCGAACCGAGAACCGCCTCGGTGAAGCTGACCGGCACCCTCACCAGCAGGTTCGTGCCCTCGCGGCCGAACGTGCGGTGCGGCACCACGTGGCACTCCACGAACAGATCGCCGGACGGTCCGCCGTTTCGGCCCGCCTGTCCCCTGCCCTTCACGCGGATGCGCTGGCCGTCATCGACGCCTGCGGGGATTCGCACCTTCGCATCGGTGCCCGGCACCGCGGTCATCGTCCCGAACGCGGCATCGTTGAACGACAGGGTGATGGAGGTGACCATGTCCTGGCCGCGACGTGGACCGTTGCCGAAGCCGGCGTTGCGGGCCGCACCACCGAACATCTGGCTGAGGATGTCACCCAGCCCGTCGCCGCCCATGTCGAATGTGAACCCGCCGGGACCGCCCGGGCCGCCGAATCCGCCCATCGGACCCATGCGTCGCACCTCGTCGTACTCGGCGCGTTTCTCGTCGTCACCGAGCACGTCGTAAGCCGACGAGATCTCCTTGAACTTGTCCTCCGCCGCTGTGTCGCCGGGATTCGCATCCGGGTGGTACTGGCGCGCGAGGCGTCGGTAGGCCTTGGTGATGTCCTTCGACGGCGCGTCCTTCGGAACGCCGAGGACGGCGTAATAGTCCTTCTCGAACCACTCGCGCTGGGCAGTCAAGGGTTACCCCTTCACCTTCACCATGGCGGCGCGCAGCACGCGGCCCTTCCACTCGTACCCGGTGCGCAGCACCTCGACGACGACGGTCTCGCCGCCGTCACCGGGTTCGGTCATCACTGCCTCGGCCTTTGCGGGGTCGAACACGGTGTTCAGAAGGTCCATGGCGACGAGTCCCTGCTTCTGCAGGGTGCCGATCAATGCCGACCAGATGGGCTCGACACCGTCCACACCGTGCGTGAACGCTGCTTCGCACGCGTCGAGAACCGGGAGCAACGCTTCGGCGATCTTCCCAGTTGCGCGGTCGACATCGTCGGTCGACTGCTGTGCGACGCGCTTCCTGTAGTTCTCGAAATCGGCCTGCAGGCGCAGGGCGATGTCCTTGTATTCGTCGCGCTCGGCGAGCAACGCATTGATGTCGTGCTCGACCGCCGCTGATTCGTCCGCGGCCAACACCTCGGCGTCGACCACGGACTCCTCTGCGATCACTTCGTCGGACATGACGGCTTACTTCTCGTCGACGATTTCCGCGTCGACGATGTCGTCGTCCGCGCCGTTCGCACCCGATGCCGACGTTCCCGCGGCGTTCGCGTCGCGCGACGCGGCCTCGTACAGCTTCTGGCCGAACGACTGGCTTGCCGACGTGAGCTTCTCGGTGGCTTCCTTGATCGCGGAGATCTCGTTGCCGGTGAGCGCTGCCTTCAGCGCGGCGAGCGGGCCCTCGACCGCTGCCTTGTCCTCTTCGGACACCGCATCACCCTGCTCGCGCAGGATCTTCTCGGTCTGGTACACGAGCGAGTCGGCGTTGTTGCGCACTTCTGCCTCCTCACGGCGGCGCTTGTCCTCCTCGGCGTGTGCCTCGGCGTCCTTCACCATCTGCTCGATGTCGTCCTTGTTCAGGGTGGACTGGCCGGTGATGGAGATCTTCGCCTCCTTGTTCGTGGCGCGGTCCTTCGCTGACACGTTCACGATGCCGTTCGCGTCGATGTCGAACGTGACCTCGATCTGCGGGACGCCGCGCGGTGCCGGCGGCAGGTCACCCAGCTGGAACTTGCCGAGAGTCTTGTTGTAGCTGGCCATCTCGCGCTCGCCCTGGAGAACGTGAATCTCCACCGACGGCTGGTTGTCGTCGGCCGTGGTGAACGTCTCGGTCTTGCGGGTGGGGATCGTGGTGTTGCGCTCGATGAGACGCGTCATGACGCCGCCCTTGGTCTCGATGCCGAGCGACAGCGGGGTCACGTCGAGGAGGAGGACGTCCTTCACGTCGCCCTTCAGCACGCCGGCCTGCACCGCAGCACCGATGGCCACGACCTCGTCCGGGTTCACCGTCTTGTTCGGCTCCTTGCCGGTGAGGCTCATCACGAGGTCACCGACCGCGGGCATGCGGGTGGATCCGCCGACGAGGATCACGTGGTGCAGCTGCGACTTCGTGACGCCGGCGTCCTTCAGTGCCTGCTCGAAGGCGACGCGGCAACGCTCGATGAGATCCGCGGTCATCTCCTGGAACTTCGAACGGCTGAGCGTCTCGTCGAGGTGCAACGGACCGTCGGCGGTTGCGGTGATGAACGGCAGGTTGATCTGCGTCTGCTGCACCTGCGACAGTTCGATCTTTGCCTTCTCGGCTGCTTCCTTCAGGCGCTGCACGGCCATGCGGTCCTGGCTGAGGTCCACGTTGTGCGCGGCCTTGAACTGCTGCACGAGCCAGTCGATGATGCGCTGGTCCCAGTCGTCACCGCCGAGGTGCGTGTCACCGTGGGTGGACTTCACCTCGAACACGCCGTCGCCGATCTCCAGCACCGACACGTCGAACGTGCCGCCGCCGAGGTCGAACACGAGAACGGTCTCGTCCTGGCTGTTCTTGTCGAGGCCGTACGCGAGTGCGGCAGCCGTCGGCTCGTTGATGATGCGCAGCACCTCGAGACCGGCGATCTGGCCGGCTTCCTTGGTGGCGGTGCGCTGTGCGTCGTCGAAGTACGCGGGAACGGTGATGACGGCCTGCGTGACCGTGTCGCCGAGGAACGCCTCTGCGTCGCGCTTCAGCTTCATCAACGTGCGCGCGCTGATCTCCTGCGGGGTGTAGTTCTTGCCGTCGATGTCCTCTGACTTCCATGCCTCGCCCATGTGGCGCTTGATGGAACGGAACGTGCGGTCGGGGTTGGTGATGGCCTGGCGCTTGGCCACCTCGCCGACGAGAACCTCGCCGGTCTTCGAGAATGCGACCACCGACGGGGTGGTGCGGGCGCCTTCGGAGTTGGGGATGACCACCGGTTCACCTGCTTCGAGGAAGGCAATGACCGAGTTGGTGGTGCCGAGGTCGATTCCGACTGCTTTAGCCATGGGGGTGTCTCCTGTGTCTGGGGAGTGGGTATTGGCAGTCATGCTAAGGGACTGCTAACCCCCGTGACAACCCCTGAGGTACAAAAGTTGATACGAAGTGACTCAACATTTGTCACATCGCGATCCCGGATTTCGGGCGGGCCGCCTGTTGGTGGTGGCCGACGTCTCCCCGAACAGCCAACAGCCCGAAACCCACCAAAACCTACGATGGTCGCGTGCTCGGTCAACTTGTCCTCCTCCGCCACGGTCAGTCGACCTGGAACGAACTGAACCTTTTCACCGGGTGGCACGACGTTCCCCTCTCGGCGCAGGGCGAGGCCGAGGCCGCCGCGGCCGGCACCACCATGGCCGGGGCCGGTCTGCGGTTCGACATTGCCCACACCTCTCTTCTCACCCGAGCCGTCATGACCTGCCACCTGGCCCTGTCCAATCTCGGCCAGGTGTGGCTGCCGGTGCAGCGCCACTGGAAGTTGAACGAGCGCCACTACGGCGCCCTGCAGGGTCTCGACAAGAAGGAGACCACGGATCGCCACGGCGAGGAACAGACGAAGTTGTGGCGGCGCAGCTATGACATCCCGCCGCCGCCCGTCGACGCATCGAGTCCCGAGCACCCGGCGAACGACCCGCGTTACCGCTTCGTGGCCCCCGGCGATCTTCCCGCCACCGAGTGCCTGAAGGACGTCGTGGCGCGCGTGGTTCCCTATTTTCAGGCCGAGATCGTGCCGCAACTGCGCGCCGGCATGAACGTCCTCGTCACCGCTCACGGCAACTCGTTGCGCGCGCTCGTCATGTCGCTCGAGGGAATCAGCGAGTCCGACATCGCAGAACTGAACATCCCGACCGGCGTTCCGCGCCTGTACCAACTCGATGATTCGCTCGGCATCACGAGCGTCGAGTACCTCGGTGACCAGGACGCGATTGCCGCAGCGATCAACTCGGTCGCCAACCAAGCCTCGAAGAAGTAGCGACCATCGTCACCTGTGACGTGCGTTCCATCTGAATCACCTGGCGCGCGGGTGGTTTACACTTGTTCACATGGCAACAGGCAAATCCACCGTTTCACACCTCAAGAACATCCCGCTGTTCTCCGAATGCTCGCCGAAGGAACTCGGCCTCGTCGTGAAGAACTCCACGGAGCGCGTGCTGAAGGCCGGCACCGTGATCATGGACCAGGGCCAGACCGGTCGCGAGGCATACGTGATCCTCGAGGGTTCCGCCACCGTCAAGCGCAACGGCAAGAAGATCGGTTCGGCCAAGTCCGGTTCCGTCGTCGGTGAGCTCTCGCTGCTCGACAACGGCCCCCGCACGGCAACGGTCACCGCTGACACCGATGTCCGTCTGTTGGTCGTCACCGAGCGCGGTCTGAAGGCAGCAATCGACAACATCCCGGCCATCAGCCGCAAGCTGCTGAAGGCGCTCGCCACCCGCGTGCGCGAACTCGACCGCGCCCACTACGGCTGAGCCCACTGACTTCGGCCCGATCCTCGCCGGTGCGGGGTGAACCGCTGATATCCACAGCCGAATCGGTCGCAGGGCCAGCCTGCCAAGTAGCGTTCCTGTTGCTATGAGTACGCACGCAGCAGCCCCGACCTCGGAGACCGCCAAGAAGCGGTTCCGCCCGTACCAACTGTCGATTGCCATCGGCGTCGGCATGGGCACGTTCACGATGATGTCGGGCATCATCCCGCAGTTCACCAAGTGGCACGGGGATTCCGAGACGTCCCGTGAGGTGTTCGAGGGCATTCCCGGGCCTCTGCAGGCCGCCTTCTACACGATCCTGCCGATCATGCTCGTGTGGGGCTCCTTCCGCTTCGCCGACCGCGTGCGCAACTGGGAGCGCGGCGCGCCCGACCGTCGCCGCACCACTGCCAAGAACGCAAAGAAGCGCCTGGCCGACTACCGCGCCGGCGTCTACATGCAGACGCTGCTGCGCGACAGCGCTGCCGGTCTCATGCACTCCATGATCTACTTCGGATTCCTCGTGCTGCTCGGGGTCACCACCACGCTCGAGATCGACCACCAGCTGCCCGAGTCGCTGAAGTTCCTGCACGGCGGCGTGTACCAGGGGTACGCACTCGTCGGCGACTTCGCCGGCCTCGTGTTCACGTTGGGCGTCGTGTGGGCCATCGTGCGCCGCTACGTCCAGAAGCCGTACCGCATCCGCATCAAGACGAAGCGCGAGCACGGCATCATCCTCGGCGTCCTGCTGGCCATCGGCCTGTCGGGCTTCGGTGCGGAGATGTTTCGCATCGCCTTCTCCGCCGCCGGCGGCAAGGACATGTCCTTCGAGAAGTGGAGCTTCGTCGGTTACCCGCTGTCGCGCGCCGTCGACGGACTGTCGCTCGGGACGCTGGAGAACTGGCACCAGGGAATGTGGGTCACCCACGTCGTGGCTTTCATCGTCTTCCTCGCGTTGCTCCCCATCACGATGCTGCGCCACATCTTCACGTCACCGTTGAACATGTACCTGAAGGACCGCGACCGCCCGAAGGGCGCCATGCGCGCCATGCCGAACCTGACCGAGACGTCACTCGAGTCGTTCGGTGCGTCCGTCGTCGAGGACTTCACGTGGAAGCAGCTGCTCGACACCGACGCCTGCACCATGTGCGGCCGCTGCACCAGCGTGTGCCCCGCGCACGCCACCGGTAAGCCGCTCGACCCGCGCGAGATCGTGCTGAAGACCGGCGAAGTGATGGCAGCAACCGCCGCGCACGCTCCGGGCGGCAAGGTCAGCCCGCCGCTGTCGACCGACGGTGAGATCACCATCGGCGCGAACAGCCTGTTCGAGCGCATCAGCAGCGAGGAGATCTGGTCCTGCACCACGTGCAAGGCGTGCGACGAGATCTGCCCGGTGAACATCGAGATCCTCGACAAGATCCTCGACATGCGCCGCTACCTCTCGCTCATGGAGTCGAACTTCCCCGCGGAGCTGGGCAACGCCTACCGCTCCATGGAGAACCAGGGCAACCCGTGGGGCATGAACCAGGGCGAGCGCGCCGACTGGGCAAAGGACCTCAATGTCGACGTGGTGGACCCCGGTTCGCCGTTCGACCACGAGTACCTCTACTGGGTCGGCTGTGCCGGTTCGTTCGACGACAAGAACAAGAAGGTCACGCAGTCCATGGCGAAGCTCCTCGAGCGCGCCGGCGTGGACGTTGCGATCCTCGGTCCGTCCGAGATGTGCACGGGTGACTCCGCCCGTCGTTCGGGCAACGAGTACCTGTTCCAGATGCTCGCGATGCCGAACATCGAGATGATGAACGGCATGGGCGTGAAGAAGATCATCACCCAGTGCCCGCACTGCTTCAACACGCTGAAGAACGAGTACCCGCAGCTCGGCGGCAACTACGAGGTCGTCCACCACAGTGAGTTCCTCGAGTACCTCATCGACTCGGGCAAGCTCGACATGCGCAACGCATCGCTCGAGGACCGCATCACGTACCACGACAGTTGCTACCTCGGCCGCCACAACGACGTCTACATGGCGCCGCGCAAGGTCGTCGGTTCCATCAAGGGACTGCAGATCGTGGAGATGCCGCGCAACGGCACCAAGGGCATGTGCTGCGGCGCCGGCGGCGCCCGCATGTGGATGGAGGAGTCCATCGGCGTGAAGGTGAACGATGAGCGCGCCCAGGAAGCACTCAGCACCGGCGCATCACGCGTGGCCACGGCGTGCCCGTTCTGCTACATCATGATGGACGACGGTGTGAAGGCAGCGGGTGCCGAGGAAGACCAGGTCAAGGTTGCCGACATCGCGATCCACGTGCTCGAGGCACTGGAGAACGGCGACCGCGCAGCAGCAGCCGGCGCACCGCTGGCGGGTTCCGTCGGCGAGTAGCCACGACACTCACGAGAAGGCGTCGGTGCTTCGGCACCGGCGCCTTTTTTCGTTGTTAGCCTTGTCCACGTGGACAGTCGCCGAATGTTGCTCCGGATGGGGACTGTTGTCGCACTGGTTGGCCTGACGCTTCCCGTGTTTGGTTCGTCGCCTGCCTCGGCGGCGGCGTGTTCACCTGTGTCAACAACCATCGGGTCCGACACCGTGCTGACATTCTCGAGCGTCGGCTCGTGCACGCATGCGTTGCCCGTGGGCGTGGGCGCAGTGACCATCCTCGCCGTCGGCGGTGGCGGCGGCGGATCTGCCGACGTGGGTGGTGGCGGAGGAGGCGGCCAGGTCGT
>JBEGJV010000027.1:0-16703 GCA_041184385.1 Actinomycetota bacterium | reverse complement strand
GCTGACTTGTTCGAGAGCTACGAGGTGACACTGGTCGCCTCGATCATCCTCGGCGTTGCCGCATTCAAGTCGATCAACTTGAACCCCGCCATGGGTCTGGTGTTCCCGCTTGCGGCACGTGCCATCGGTGTCATCGCATCGATTGCCGGTGTCTTCGCCGTGAAAGCCAAGGAAGGCGAGACAAACGCACTCAAGCCGATCAACAAGGGATTCCTCGTTGCCGGTTCTCTCACCCTGCTCGGCACGCTTGCGCTGGCACTCGGCTACGTCGGAAACAGCAAGGGTTCGTACGACTTTGAAGGGGCGAAGGCCATGAGTGGTGCCGGTTGGCGCGTGTTCGGCGCAGTTGCCGTGGGTCTCGTGCTCGCGCAGCTCGTCAGCCGCCTGACCGAGTACTACACCGCAACACACTTCAAGCCCGTGAAGGAGATTGCTGCCTCGGCAGAGACAGGTCCCGCAACGGCCATCCTCTCGGGCACCGCATACGGTCTCGAGAGCTCGGTCTACGCAGTCATCGCCATTGCAGTCGCCATCGGCGTCGCCCTCTGCGGCATGGGAATGCTCGCCACCACAGGCGTGATCGTGTCGGAGGACACCTTCGGCCCGGTCTCCGACAACGCGGCGGGCATCGCCGAGATGTCGGGCGAGTTCCACGGGGAGCCGGAGCGCATCATGGTCGCACTCGACGCAGTGGGCAACACCACGAAGGCCGTCACCAAGGGCTTCGCCATCGGTTCCGCCGTTATCGCGGCAGTTGCTCTGTTCGCATCGTTCATCGAGACTGCCGGTGCGGAACTCGGCACAGTCCTGGAGAAGGCAACCGATTCTGCGGGCAACATGACGGACAAGCTCGCCGTCGGTGCACTGTGGGACGGCGTCTTCAAGGCCAAGGAACTGGCCATCAACGTCGCCGACCCGAAGATCTTCATCGGTCTCCTCATCGGTGGTGCTGTTCCGTTCCTGTTCTCCGCGCTCTCCATCCGCGCTCCATCCGCGCCGTCGGCCGCACAGCGGGCGTCGTCGTGCAGGAAGTGCGCAGCCAGTTCAAGGACGGCGGCATCATGGCCGGCACCAAGAAGCCTGACTACGGCCCGGTCATCGACATCTGCACCGCAGCATCGCTGCGCGAGTTGACGACGCCGGCACTGCTCGCGGTGCTGACGCCGGTCATCGTCGGTTTCGGCATCGGTTGGCAGGCACTCGGCGGCTTCCTCGCGGCGGTCATCCTCACCGGCCAGCTGATGGCGAACTACCTCAGCAATGCCGGTGGCTCGTGGGACAACTCGAAGAAGTACATCGAGGACGGCCACCACGGCGGCAAGGGTTCCGACCCGTACAAGGCCGCCGTCATCGCCGACACCGTGGGTGACCCCTTCAAGGACACCGCCGGCCCGGCACTCAACCCGCTGATCAAGGTGATGAACCTGGTCTCGCTGTTGGTGCTCCCGGCAATCATCTCGAACCAGGACAAGGACGGTCTCCGTCTCGCCATCGCGGCCTGGTCCTGGCCGGATCGGTCATCCGCACGTCGCGCCAGAGCGCAACCATCGGCTGATCACGCTCACTGAAAAGGCCCGGGCGTTCGCGCCCGGGCCTTTTTGTTTGCGCAGGCAGTCGATGCGCAACTCCCGATGCCATTGCCCTGACACTTCCGCGCCACACCACTAGCGTTCTGCAGATGCTCGCACTCATGAACGTGGAATCCCTCCTGTCGAACGGGGGGTTGCTGGTTCTCGGGCTCATCGTCTTCGCCGAGTCCGGTCTTCTCATCGGCTTCTTCCTGCCCGGTGACTCGCTCCTCTTCATCGCCGGGTTCCTCGCCAGCGAGGCCGGCGGCAACGTGCTGCCTCCCCTGCCCCTCGTCCTCCTCGTTGCGGCATCAATGGCGATCATCGGCGACCAGGTGGGCTACATCATCGGCCGCAACGTCGGACCTGCCCTGTTCGCGCGCCCGAAGTCGCGCCTGTTCGACCCGGCACACGTGGACAAGGCGCAGGCGTTCTTCGACAAGCACGGCGCAAAGACCATCGTCCTTGCCCGGTTCGTCCCGATCGTGCGCACCTTCGCGCCCGTGGTGGCCGGTGTGGGGCGCATGGACTACAAGACGTTCGTCCGTTACAACGTGATCGGCGGGCTCGGGTGGGGCGTCGGTCTCCCGGTTCTGGGTTATTTCCTCGGCCAGATCGACGCGGTGAAGCACAACATCGAGGCCGCAATCCTGGGGATCGTGTTCCTGTCCGTGCTCCCGGTGATCATCGAGTTTGTGAAGCACCGTCGCAACCGCGCACACTAGGGACATGCGTTATCTCAGCCTCGACTGGATCGATGCCATGTCGGCATCAGTGGCCGGCAACACGGCCCTGCAGGCTCTCGCCGCGGACATCACATTCGGCGTGACACAGGTCGTCAACGACGGCCCCGAGGGCAACGTTCTCTACCACCTCCAGTTGAGGGACGGCGCGGCCACGTTCGGTGCGGGCCCGGCGCCGGCCGAGGACATCAGGATGGAGCAGTCGTGGGACACTGCCGTGGGCGTCGCGACGTATCGCATCCCCGCGCAGGAGGTGTTCGTGCAGGGTCTCGTCACCATCAGCGGGAACATCCAGAAGTTGATGGGTGCGGACCCGGTCTTTGCGGCACTGAACGACGCATTCTCCGAAGTGCGCGACGCCACCGTCTACGAGTGAGTCAGCCCCTGCGGAAGTAGGGATTCGCGGGGTTCAGCATCGCCTCCAGAGCCGGGCCCTTGGCCGGCCCCCCGCGTGATGCCATCCGGATCGCCTCGAGGGTGGCTGACCGGTTGTTCCCGAACACTGCTTCCTCGTCCGCAGCAAGCGGGTTCACCCACATCGCCGCAATCATCACGTACTCACGGGCATCACGCGGGAGCAGCTTCTCGTTCGTGGCAGCACCCACGCCTGAGGCGAGCCCGGCCTGCGCGGCACCCCACGTCAGGTTGCCGTGGGTCTCGTTCTCGATGGCTGCCTTGTTCACGAACAACGTGAACGGCTGGACGGGGATGCCGGGCCGGGCCACCGCCACGAAGGGAACATGGCCCTGGCGGGGTGTCGCGAGCGCCGTTGTCCACGCGGCTCCCACGGACGACGTGACGTGCCCGATGACGATGTTGACGTGCGCGGCATCAGGGCCTTCACCGACGAATCCCTCACCGATGAAGGGTCCCATCCCGGAGATCCTCATGCGGGCAGTCTCCCGTAGCGGCCGAGTTTCAGTTCGTCGTTCGAGTCGGTGCCGGGCTTGGTGTCGTACGCGAGGAGCGCCACGTGCCGCGGCACGGCACCCTGCACGCGCGACACCCTGTGGTAGCTCCACCGGCCGTTGAACAGCATCAAGGTGCCCGGTGTCATGGGCTCCACGCGCACGAGGTCGGGACGTTCGCCGCGCCTGACGGCCTGCACCACTTCCTCGTTGTCGTCCTGTGGAGAGCGGATCAACGGGACGTTCTCGAAGTCCCCTCCGGCGAGCGACGGCTGGATGGCTATCGACACCACGAAATCCGTCTGGTCGAAGTGCCACCCGAGTTCGTGGCCGTCGCGCATGACAGCGAGATTCAGCGCACCGAACGGGTCGGCGTACCGGTACAGCTTGTCGACCCGCAGTACCCGCGCCACGAACTCCATCAGGGGGTCCCATTCGTACAGTGCCCGGATGACGCTCGTCTCCGGGAACTGGTCGTAGGCGACAACCTCCAGGTTGGCGTTCGATGTCGTGTGGTACGCGACCCTCGAGAGCTCGTCGCACTCGCCCACGAGGGCAGGGAGAACCCCGGGGTCGAGGAACCCCGGCAGCACGACAACGTGCTCGCGTTCGAACGTGGCCGCGAGACCGTCGATGAGGACGTCGTCCTCCAGCGACCACCGGTCCGTGTTGACCAGTGCCGCCGGGTTCATCAGATCAGGCCGAGCTTCTTCACTTCGTCGCGCTCTTCCACGAGCTCGGCGACCGATGCGTCGATCTTCGCACGGCTGTACGCGTCGATCTCGAGGCCCTGGACGATCGAGTACTCGCCGTTCTTGCACACGCACGGGAACGACGAGATGATGCCCTCGGGCACGCCGTAGCTGCCGTCCGACGGGATCGCCATGGACACCCAGTCGCCCTCGGCGGTGCCGAGTGCCCAGGAGCGCATGTGGTCGATGGCGGCGTTCGCTGCCGACGCAGCGGACGACAAGCCGCGGGCCTTGATGATTGCGGCACCGCGCTTTGCGACGGTGGGGATGAACTCGCCGTCGAGCCATGCCTGGTCGTTGATCATCTGGGCCGCGTTCTTGCCGTCGACCTCGCAGTGGAAGAGGTCCGGGTACTGCGTGCTCGAGTGGTTGCCCCAGATCGTCATCTTCTTGATGGACGACACGGGCCTGCCGACCTTCGCGGCCAGCTGCGAGACGGCGCGGTTGTGGTCGAGACGGGTCATTGCCGTGAAGCGGCGCGGGTCGAGGCCCTTCGCGTTGTTCATGGCGATGAGCGCGTTGGTGTTGGCCGGGTTGCCGACGACGAGGACCTTGACATCCTTCTTCGCCGCGGCGGCGAGCGCCTGGCCCTGGGGTTTGAAGATGCCGCCGTTTGCGCTCAGAAGGTCACCGCGCTCCATGCCGTCCTTGCGGGGCATGGCGCCCACCAGGAAGGCAGCATCGGCGTCACCGAAGGCGGTCTCGGCGTTGTCTGTGCCGACGATTCCGGCAAGCAGCGGGAACGCGCAGTCGTCGAGTTCCATCTTCACGCCCTCGAGCGCGCCGAGCGCCGGCGTGATCTCGAGGAGCTGGAGGATGACGGGCTGGTCGGGACCGAACACGGCCCCGGAAGCGATACGGAAGAGGAGGCTGTAGCCAATCTGGCCGGCTGCACCGGTGACGGCAACACGTACTGGGGTTGTCATGTTCACAAGCGTACGCAGTCGGCCCCACCCGAGACCAATACGCCGGAGGCCTTGTGACTATTGACCCATGGCCCCCACGATGGCCTCGACGTAGCGGTCCTGGCCGACGTCGTTCGGGTGCACCTTGTCCTTGGCGAACCACTCGGGATGGTCCTTGGAGAGCGTGTACCAGTCGAGGACGGTGACGTTCTTGTAGGTGTTCGGCAGGGCGTAGATGATGTCGTTGTTGATCTTCTCGTACTCGCGCGTGGGCACGCGGATTGTGAGGACGATCACCTTCTTCACTCCCGCGAGGGGTTTCATCAGCTTGGCGAAGATGCCCGGCTTCGTTGTGCCGTTCGTTCCGAGGTGGATGATGACCGTGCTGCCCAGTTCCTTGGTCGCCCTGTAGTAGTTGAAGATCTGCAGCGCATCGAGAGGCTGGCGGTTCTTCGCGGCGTCGACCACGAAACCCTTCGCCGTGAGCTTCTTCGCCGAGCCGAGCATCACCGAGTCACCCACTGCGAGGACGTCGATGATCTTCGGCGGTGACGTGGTCGGCATCGGCACGGTGGTCTGGCCGGGTGCCAGGGTCGGTCGTGGCGCAATCGTGGGGATGGTCACGACGGCACCCTCGTTGTCGTCGAGATTGGCCGTGATCTCGTCGGGCACCACCTTCGCCGTGGCCATCGAGACGACCCCGAAGAGCGGCACCAGCGCGGCGACCGCGGCGGCGACAGTGACCTTCCGCTTGCGTTCCCTCGCGGCGACAGTGCCCGGGTTGCGCCAGCGGCGCCATGCCTCGGTCCACGCACCCGTTCGGATGGGGTACTCGAACCAGCGGTACGACATCTCCGTCACCGCGAGCGTGATGATCATCAACGCAAGGAATTCCTTCGGTTGCAGAGGCGTGCCCGCGGTCTTGCGGTGGATCTGGAAAATCGGCCAGTGGTACAGGTAGAGGCCGTAGCTGCGCGTGCCGAGATACACGAACAGCGGGTTGCCGACGACGTAACGACCGAGGACCGAGCGCGGCTTCGTGACGGCGAGTATCGCGACCACCGACGCGAGACCGACCAGCAGGAGGCCGCCGCGGTACAGCAGGTCGTACGCGTGCTCCGTGTCGCCGCGCACGACGTCGCGGAACGTCCAGCACATCCACCCGAGAGCGGCAAGCGCGGCGGCTCCGAGCGTGTCGTAGACGGCGGTCCCGTTGCGCACCCCCCTTCGAACGAGCGCCCAGGGTCGCCACACCACGGCGAGTGCCGCACCGAGCAGCAGACCGGTCGCCCTGCTGAACGTGCCGAGGTACAGGAAATCGGTGCGCAGGATGTGGCGCCCGAAGATGGTCATGTACTGGCCCGGGGTCTCGGCGAGCGTCCCGATCGGACCGGTCCTGTACATCAGCGCCGACACCACACCGATTGCGGCCGCCAGCAACGTGAACCACACGGCCAGCATGGGCAGGGTCGACTTGCGCAGTCTCCGGAGCAACACGAACATCACGACCGGCCACACGATGTAGAACTGCTCCTCCACCGCGAGCGACCACAGGTGACGCAGCGGCGCGAACGCGAACGAGCTCGTGTAGCTGCTGCCGCTCCACACCTGGAACCAGTTCGAGCCGTAGAGGAATCCCGCGATGCTGTCGCCGCGCAGCATGCCGAGCCGGGAACGGTCGAAGAACGCGCACCATGTGATGAGCAGCACGAGCAGCAGCCACAGAGCGGGAAGGAGGCGGCGCGCCCTGCGCATCCAGAAGTTCGAGAGTGTCACAGTGCCGGTGCGTTCGCGTTCGGCGATCAACAGCAGCGTGATGAGGTAACCCGAGATCACGAAGAACACCTCGACGCCGAGGAAGCCCCCGCCGAGCCACCTGCTGTCTGCGTGGTAGACGATGACCGCCATCACGGCGAGCGCACGCAGTCCGTCGAGACCGGGGATGTAGGGCACGGTGGGACCGCGGCGTGTGCCCCAGGCAGGTGTGCCGTTCTCCTGTGTCGTGGTGTTGCTCATGGGAACAGCGACGGACGCGTCAGGCGACGGGCAGACCCAACTGCGCGTAGATCTCGCGCGTCGCCGTGGACTTGTTCATCGTGTAGAAGTGCAGACCGGGCACGCCGGATGCGAGCAGTTCCGCGCACAACTCTGTTGCCGCCTCCACACCGATGCGGCGGACGTCCTCTGGGCTCGTGCCGGATTCCAGACGTTCGCGCAGCCACTGCGGGAAGGCCGCACCCGACATCTCGGCCATGCGCTCGACTTGACCGATGTTCGTGACGGGCATGATCCCGGGGATGACGGGCTTTTCCACCCCGAGATCGGCGAGCTCGGCGACCATGCGGTGGTAGTGCCCCGCCTCGAAGAAGAACTGCGTCACGGCAAAGTCGGCGGCCCGCAGCTTCTCCGCAAGATGCCGGCGGTCGGACTCGCGGGACTCCGACCGAGGGTGTGTCTCCGGGTGGGCCGCAACGCCGATGCTCATGTCCGAGATCGACTTGACGTGCTCGATCAGCTCGATTGCGTACCGGTAGTCGCTCGGTCGGGCGTCGGCAGGGTCCTTGGGCGGGTCGCCGGCGAGCGCCAGGACGTTCTCCAGTCCACCTGCCACGTAGGTGCCGATGATGTCTGCGATCTCGGACCGCGTGTGGCCCACGCACGTGAGGTGCGCCATCGGCGGGATGTTCGTCTCCTTGCGGACCCACAGGACGGTGTCGCGTGTGTACTCACGCGTGCTGCCGCCGGCGCCGTAGGTGACCGAGACGAATGACGGGCCGAGCGGCTCCAGCTCCGCAATCGTGCGACCCAAGCTGAGGGACCCTTGCGCGGTCTTCGGTGGCGAGAACTCGAACGAGAACGTGCGACCAGCCGCGAGAAGGTCACCGATACGAGCCATGGGTGTTGATTCTACGATGCGACTCGATGCCGCCGGGGCTACCTAATGGCGGAAATGGCGGGTCCCGGTGAGGACCATCGCGATTCCGTGCTCGTTGGCGGCCGCAATCGACTCTTCGTCACGGACGCTCCCGCCCGGCTGGATGATGGCGGTGACCCCTGCCCTCGCGAGCTCATCGACGGTGTCGCGGAAGGGGAAGAACGCATCGCTGGCCGCGACGCTCCCCCGCGCATTCTCACCCGCACGACCGATCGCGATGCGTGCGGCATCAACACGGTTCGGCTGGCCACCACCGACCCCGACGACGACATCGGCGTTGGCGAGAACTATCGCGTTGCTCCACGTGGCCGCGACGGTCTGCCACGCGAGAAGAAGGTTCGTCCATTCCTCGTCCGACGGCACCCGACCGGTGACCACCGTGAAATCATCGAGTGGTTCGTCCACCTCGTCGTTCGTCTGCACGAGCAGGCCACCGTCGACGCTGCGGACGTTCACGCCCATGCTGTGGAACGGTGCGACGGCCTCGATCAGGCGGAGATTCTGCTTGGCGCAGAGGATGTCGAGCGCCCCTGCCGTGAACGACGGCGCAACGACGACCTCGGTGAACACCTCCGCAATGGCCGCGGCGGTGACCTCGTCCACTTCCCCGTTGACCGCGATGATCCCGCCGAACGCGCTCACCGGGTCTGCTGCATGCGCCTTCCTGTACGCGTCAGCGATGGTGGGTGCGAGCGCGACCCCGCATGCGTTCGCGTGCTTCACGATGACGGCGGCCGGTCGGTCGAACCGGCTGACCAGCTGCCATGCGGCCTCGGTGTCGAGGACGTTCAGGTACGACATCTCCTTGCCGTTCAGTTGCGTCGCAGAGTCCCACCAGCTCTCCGCGCCGGGGAGACGGTAGAGCGCGGCCTGCTGGTGCGGGTTCTCGCCGTACCGCAGCACCTCGGCGCGCTCGGCAACGATCGTGAGGATCGGCGGCAGGGTCGCGTCGATCCGGCGCGGGCTGTCGTCGGCCAGCCACGACGCGATCGCCGCGTCGTAGGCACTCGTGATGCGGAACGCCTTCTGCGCGAGCATCCGTCGTGCCTGCTCGCCGAACGTTCCGTCGCGCAGCATCTCCGTGACCGCCTCGTAATCGGCGGTGTCCACCACGACACCGACATGGGCGAAGTTCTTCGCGGCGGCGCGCACCATGGCAGGGCCACCGATGTCGATCAACTCGACACCCGGGTCCGAGTTGAACGGGTACAGGTTCACCACCACGAGGTCGATCCCCTCGATGCCGTGCTGTCTCATCTCCTCGAGGTGCTGTTGCTTGTCGCGGTCGGCGAGGATTCCCCCGTGGATGCTCGGGTGCAACGTGACGACACGGTGGTCCAGGATCGGCTCCAGTCCGGTCAGCTCCGCAACGTCGGTGACGGGGATGCCCGCATCAGCGATTGTGCGCGCCGTGCCGCCACTGGAGAGAAGCGACCATCCCAGATCGTGCAGCGCCGACGCGAGGTCGACGATGCCGGTCTTGTCGTAGACGGAGAGAAGTGCGCGGGGCACTCAGCGCAGTCCGGCGACGATTTCGGCCATCAGTGAGCCGGCCTCGGTGGGGTTCTGCCCCACCTTCACGCCGGCATCGCGCAGTGCGTCCATCTTGCCCTGGGCAGTGCCCTTGCCGCCCGAGACGATGGCGCCAGCGTGGCCCATCTTCTTGCCCGCGGGCGCGGTGACGCCCGCGATGTACGCCGACATCGGCTTCGTGACGTTGGCCTTGATGAACTCGGCCGCCTCTTCCTCGGCCGAACCGCCGATCTCGCCGATCATGATGATCGCGTGGGTCTCGGGGTCGTTCTGGAACTCCTTCAGGCAGTCGATGAACGACGTGCCGGGCACCGGGTCACCGCCGATGCCCACACAGGTGGACACACCGATGCCGCGCTGCTTCAGTTCGTAGAGCGCCTGGTACGTGAGCGTGCCGGAGCGCGACACGATGCCGACGTTCGGGCCCGATGCCGACGGTGCCTGTGCGATCTCGCCTGCGGTGATGCCGATGTTGCACTTCCCGGGGCTGATGATGCCCGGGCAGTTCGGGCCGAGCAGACGGACCTTCGGGTACTTGTTGACGAGCGTGTTGTAGGTGCGCGCCTCGTCCTGTGCGGGGATGCCCTCGGTGATGCACACGATGAACGTGACACCGGCCTCCGCTGCCTCGAGGATCGCCGCCGATGCGGCCTTCGGCGGGACGGCAACGAACGATGCGGTCGCACCGGTCGCCTTCACCGCGTCCGCGACGGAATCGAACACCGGGATGCCCTCGACGTCGGTGCCACCCTTGCCGGGCGTGACGCCGGCGACGACCTGCGTGCCGTACGCCTTGTTGCGCAGGCCGTGGTACTTGCCCTGGCCACCGGTGAGTCCCTGGACGATCACCTTCGTGTTCTGGTCGACGAAAATTGCCATGGGTCCGTTCCTTACTTCGCGAGTGCCACTGCAGCCTGGGCTGCCTCGAGCATGGTGGGCTTGCTGGTGAGCTTCGATTCGGGGATGCCGGCGTTCGCGAGGATCTCGCGGCCCTGCTCGGCATTGGTGCCGTCGAGGCGGATCACGATCGGCGCGCGCAGTTCGACGCGCTTCATCGCCTCGACGATGCCGTTCGCGACTTCCTCGCCGCGGGTGATGCCACCGAAGATGTTGATGAAGATCGACTTGACCTTCTGGTCGCTGTTGATCACCTCGAGCGCACCGGCCATGAGGTCGGCGTTCGCACCGCCGCCGATGTCGAGGAAGTTCGCGGCCGTTCCGCCCACCTGGTTGACCACGTCGAGCGTGCTCATGGCGAGGCCCGCACCGTTCGCGATGATGCCGACGGTGCCGTCGAGACCGATGTACTGCAGGCCCTTCTCGCGGGCGAGCTGCTCACGGGCGTCAAGTTCCACCGTTGCGGCGTACTCGGCCCACTCGGGATGGCGGTAGTCAGCGTTGCCGTCCAGGCTGACCTTGGCGTCGAGCGCGTGCACCTCGCCGGTCGGCTTCAGGATGAGCGGGTTGATCTCGGCGAGGTCGCAGTCACCCTCGGTGAAGCAGCGGTAGAGCTTGACCAGGATGGCGGCGACACCGTCCTGAGCCTTGGCCGGGATGTTCGCCTTGACCGCTGCGGCCTTCGCGCCCGCGAGGTCGAGACCCACCGTCGGGTCGATGTGCTGCAGCAGGATGGCAGCCGGGTTCTTCGCGGCGACCTCCTCGATCTCCACGCCGCCCTCTGCGCTCAGCATCAGCAGGTGCTTCTTGGCCGCGCGGTCGAGCGTGAACGACGCGTAGTACTCCTCGGCGATGTCGGATGCGTTCTCCACCCACACGCGCTTCACCAGGTGACCCCTGATGTCCATGCCGAGGATGTTCCCGGCGTGCGTGCGGACCTCGTCGGCGTTGTTGGCCAGCTTGATGCCGCCGGCCTTGCCGCGACCACCCACCTGCACCTGCGCCTTCACGACGACCGGGTAACCGGCCTTCTCGGCGACGGCCACTGCCTCGTCGACGGTGACGGCGATGCCACCGGCCGAGACGGGGATGTCGAAACGGGCGAAGTACTGCTTGCCCTGGTACTCAAAGAGATCCATCGATCTACTCCTTGCTGTCGAGTTCCTGCTCGAGCCACTGGCAGATGCCCTTCAAGGAAGAGCCGGGCCCGAAAATGTTGGCCACACCCTGCTCGCGGAGCTCGCGCGCGTCCGCATCGGGGATGACGCCGCCGCCGAACACCATGATGTCGGCCAGGTCGCGCTTCGTGAGTTCCTCGATGACTCGGGGAAAGAGGGTGTTGTGCGCGCCGGACAGGAGCGACAGGCCAACGGCGTCGGCGTCCTCCTGAAGGGCGGTCTCGGCGATCTGCTCCGGGGTCTGGTGGAGCCCGGTGTAAATGACCTCGAAACCGTGGTCGCGCAGGGCACGGGTGATGGTCTTTGCACCACGGTCATGACCATCAAGGCCAGGCTTGGCTACGACGACTCGGTACGTGCGCTTCACAGAAAGAAAACCTTACGCCGTGACCCCAACTCCCCACCAACCCGACCACAATGGGGGCATGCGTTCTCCCCGCCTGCGCAGTCCCCTTGCCCGAGCCGTCGTGCCGGTTCTCGGCGGAATCGCCTTTTTCGTCGTGTTCTTCGCCGGATTGTGGGTTGCGGCAACCGTCATCAACGACAGGGCCGACCCGGGGTCGAAGATCGCCAACAAGGTGTTCGAGGTGGGCAAGGTCAAGGACATCGCGAAGGCCGTCGCCGAGGGCGGCCCGTTGCTCTTCCCCGACCTGAAGAGTGCCGACGGCGTCCGTTCGATCGTGCTCGACCACCAGGGGGCAGACCCGGCCACCGGTTGGCAGGTGTACTACGCGTACCCCGCCGACCGTGACGCAACGTGCCTGGTGACCCACATCGAGAAGACGAGCACCTACACCGACTGCGACAACCGAACACTGAAGGTGAGTGACCTTGCGCTCCCCACGGACGTGCGGCCGGTGGTGGAGAACCGCACCACGCTGTCGATCGATCTCCGTGGCATCACGTCGGCAACCAGCGTGCCGACGACCACCGTTCCCTAGGCGGGAGTGACCGCGTCGGCGAGACGCGCGGCGAATTCCTCCGTGTGGGAAGCGAGCCGGCCACGCTGCAACGTGAGACCGCCGATCACCTCACCACCGGTGGAGAGGAGCTCACGCGTGATGACATCGAGTGACTTGCCCGGGTTCAGTGCGTAGGTGCAGAAACCCGCGACCTTCTTGCCGGCCATCGACGGGAGACCGCGCAGGTTGTCGATGCCCCACGGCTTCTGGCCGACGACGAACAGACCGTGCACCCACGTGCCGACGATGACGACGTCGGCGTTCTGGATCGCGCCGTGATCGGGATCCTTCATCGGTGCGAACCCCGAGATCTGCCAGCCCTCCTGCTGCAGGTTGGCGGCGATGAGTTCGCCCGCCTTCCACGTGTTGCCGGTCAAACTCTCGATCAGGATCGCTGCCTTCATGGTTTCCACACTATTCCCGTTCGACCGGCGGCACGAATGCCCGTGGACGGCGTGTCAGAGCTTCTTGAGCGGTGCCCAGGCGAGGAGGAGATGTTTAGTTCCCCTCTCACGGAAGCGCACTGTGGCCTCGGTCTTTTCCCCTTCGCCCGAGATGGAGAGGATGACACCGTCGCCGAAGATCGCGTGCGTGACATCGTCGCCGACCCGCAGGTGCGAGTACTCCTCTGCCGACTTGGCCGGCGTGGGGGCCTTCTGCTCCTTGCGCGGCGATCCGGCACCGAACGTGCGGCCGCTCGGTTCCTCGTCGCGTCGGCGGTACTCGGGAACATCACGGTCGCGCCAGCTGCCGCTGCCGCCGAAGACCCTCGCGGAATCCGACCCTGAGTCGACGCTTCCCTGACGGTCGAACAGTTCCGCCGGAACCTCTGCAAGGAAGCGTGACGGCGGGTTGTACTGACTCTGGCCGTAGAGCATGCGCTGCCATGCGTGCGACACGTGGAGCTTCTCGCGCGCGCGCGTGATGCCCACGTACGCGAGGCGTCGCTCCTCTTCCAGCTCGCGGGGGTCGAGCAGGGCACGGCTGTGCGGGAAGATCCCCTCCTCGCACCCGATGAGGAACACCACCGGGTACTCGAGACCCTTGGCGGAGTGGAGCGTCATGAGAACCACCTGGTTCTCGGCGTCGAGATCGTCGGTGTCGGCGACGAGTGACACCTGCTCGATGAACTCGTCCACATCGGCGAACTCCGCCGCACGGCCGATGAGCTCGCTCAGGTTCTCGAGGCGACCGTCGGCCTCGACGGTTCCCTCTTCCTGCAGCTCTGTGATGTAGCCACTGGAGTCCATGGCCACCTGGAGGATTGACGACGGCCCGTCGTCGAGGGATGCGTTCAGTTCGTCGATGAGCGCGAAGAACTTCGCGATGCCCTTAGCGGCGGCACCGGAGACACCGGCCTCGCCACAACGCCGCATTGCGGCGGCGAACGAGATGTCGTTCTCGCGCGCGAAGACGTCGATCTTGCCCAGGCTGGCGTCGCCCACCCCGCGCTTCGGCACGTTGATGATGCGCTTGATGTTCACTTCGTCAACCGGGTTGACGGCCACGCGAAGGTACGCCATTGCGTCCTTCACTTCCCTGCGGTCGTAGAACTTGGTGCCGCCGACCACCTTGTAGGGGATGCCGCGCCGCATGAACGATTCCTCGATGGTGCGGCTCTGCGCGTTCGTGCGGTACATCACGGCGATGTCACCCCACTGCTTGCCCTGCTTCTCGTGGATGTCGCGCGCAGTGTCGGCGACAAAACCGGCCTCGTCGTACTCGTCGTCGGCGTAGTAGCGAACGATGTGATCGCCCTGTCCGGCGGCTGTCCACAGGTTCTTCGGGCGTCGTTCCTCGTTCTGCGAGATCACCGCGTTCGCGGCCGTGAGGATGGTCTGGGTGCTGCGGTAGTTCTGGGCCAGGATCACCACGGTGACGTCGGGGAACGCGGTCTCGAACTGGTCGATGTTGCGCATGTCGGCACCGCGGAACTTGTAGATGCTCTGGTCGCTGTCGCCCACCACGCACACGTTGTGGTGCTTGGCCCCGAGCATGAGCACGATGCGGTTCTGCGCGAGGTTGGTGTCCTGGTACTCGTCGATGAGGACGTGCTCGAAGCGCTCCTGGTACATGTTCAGCACGTTCGGGTGCTGCTCGAACAGGTGGACGACGTTCACCAGCAGATCATCGAAATCCATGGCGCCGGCCTTCACCAGTCGCGCCTGGTACTCGCGGTAGATGTCGGCGTACTTCCGGTCGGCGATGTGCTGTGCGCCGTCCGTGGCCTTGTTGACGCCGATCAGCTCGTTCTTCCAGAGACTGATCCGGCCCTGCACGGACTGTGCCGGGAACTTGCGGGGGTCGAGGCCCATGTCGCGGATGACGTACCCCACGAGGCGCTTCGAGTCCTGGCTGTCGTAGATGGTGAAGGTCTTCGGGTAGCCGATGAGGTCGGCATGGGCGCGCAGGATGCGCACGCACGCCTTGTGGAACGTGGTGACCCACATCTTGTTCGCCACCGGGCCGACGAGGTCGTGCACGCGGTGACGCATCTCGTCTGCCGCCTTGTTGGTGAAGGTGATGGCGAGGATCCTCGTGGGGTGCACGCCCTGCTTGATCAACCAGGCGATGCGCTGCGTGAGGACGCGCGTCTTGCCGGAACCCGCACCCGCGACAACAAGAAGCGGCCCCCCGGGATGGAAGACCGCATCTTCTTGTTCTGGGTTCAGCGACGGTGAGGCGTCACCAGAGAACAGGTCGGACTGGGACATGGTCCCGCCATCCTATGTGTGGGCTGTGTCGGCCCTCAGGAACGCGCGAGGATGCGGAACGGCAGCGATCGCGGACCGCGCACCTGACCGGTGCTCCACGTGACCTCTTCCGCGGTGTTCAGTTCGAAGTCCGGGAAGCGCTCGAGGAACACCTCGACTGCCACGTTGAGTTCCGCACGCGCGAGGTTCGAACCGATGCAACGGTGGATGCCGAGTCCGAAAGCCGCATGGCGGTTCTCGGTGCGGTCGATGTCCACTTCGTTCGCGTTCTCGAACTGCGTCTCGTCACGGTTGGCGGCGGGGAACGGCAGGAGCACCCAGTCCTCCTGCTTCATCTGCACGCCGTGGAACTCGTGGTCCTCCTTCACCAGGCGGGCCATGGTGACGGGCGCGTAGGCGCGGAGGAACTCCTCCACTGCCTGCGGGATCATCTCCTTGTTCTCCACGAGACGACGACGATCGACCGCATTGGTGGCGAGGTGCCACAGCGACGAGCCGATGCCGGACCAGGTGGTGTCGATGCCGGCGATGAGGATCAACAGGACTGTGCCGTGCACGTGCTGCGGCGTGAGCTTCTGGCCGTGCAGTTCCGAGTTCAGCAGGAACGTGATCAGGTCGTCCCTCGGGTTGTCCACGTGGTCGGCGATATGCCTGTCGAGGTACGCGCCGAACTCCATGAACTGGGCCATGCGGTCCTCGTTGCGCTCCGCGCCGATCGAACCGAGGATGAGGTTCACCCAGCCACGGAACTTGTCGGCGTCCTCGAGCGGCAGACCGAGCATCTCGGCGATGATGAGAACGGGGATGTGCTGGCTGTACTCGAGAGCGGCGTCGACGTACTCGCGGTCACCCATCTTGTCGATGAGGTCGTTGCACATCTTGCGCATCTTGGTGCGCAACGGGTCGATCTGCTTCGGCGCGAACGCGGGGAGCAGCAGACGGCGCGCGTCGCCGTGGAACGGCGGGTCGCTGGTGATCGGCGGCGCACCACCGATCGGCGCGGGAGCGGCATCCGGGACCTCGCTGGGCTTCAGCTGGCCGACGACGACGTTGCGGCTGGTGAAGTGGTCGGTGTCGTACGCGATCTCGTGCACCATGTCGTAGGTCAGCGGCAACCACGTGCCGCCGTAACGCTCGGTGTGGGCGATCGGGCAACCTGATGCCTTGAGCGTCGACCAGATCTCGTGGATGTTCTTGTTGTATTCCGGATCGCCGTGATCGAAATCGGTTGCCCAGTCGGTGACGGGGCCGTACACAGTTGTCATGATGTTTCTCCGTTGGGGGGTTGACGGGGTCAGTCTTCGATGATGATCGCGAATTCGGGGCAGTTGGCCGCGGCGAGACGGGCCTTGTCCTCGAGACCGGCAGGAACAACACCCTCGTTCAGCTCGAAGGCGTTGCCGTAGTCGTCCACGTCGAACAACTCGGGGGCCAACGCGTAGCAGCGGTTGTGGCCTTGGCACTTGGATGAATCAACGTGAACTCGCATGCGGTCAGAATAGAGGGTGACCGTGAGAAAGTCACGGTCGAAATGTCTCACGGAGGGACAATGATCATCCTGCTGCCTCCATCGGAGGGAAAGGCCGAGGGCGGCACCCCCCGGACCGC
>JBEGJV010000026.1:0-15565 GCA_041184385.1 Actinomycetota bacterium | reverse complement strand
CTTTGCCCGCGTGCTCGTGGTTGATGATGTTGCCGACACCGGCCACACCCTGAAGATCGTCGAGGAGTTCTTCAAGGGTCGGGTGAAGGAAGTGCGCACTGCCGTGCTGTACGAGAAGCCCCGCTCGGTCGTGAAGTGCGACTACGCATGGAAGAAGACCGACCTGTGGATCAATTTCCCGTGGAGCGACAAGGACCCCGTGGTCACGAAGAGCAAGCTCGTCAAAGACGCTTGATGATCGTGAGGGCCGCGTTCCGCCCGCTCGCCCCCCAGACTCCCGCGCCGGGGAAAGTCGCAGCACCGCACAGGTACAAGCCCTCTATTGGCGTCTCGTAGCGGCTGAGTTCCGGGTCTCTGCCGAGGAACGCCGACAGCGGGCCGCCGGGGAAGCTCGTTGCGTGTCCCATCGGAAGGTGGAACTCGCTCTCGTACAGGTCGGGTGTCATGGTCCGGTGTGCCCGGACGCTCTCGCGGAAACCGTCCTGCATGAAGGAGGAGAACTGGGTGAGCCACTTCTCCGGCAGGCCGGAGTGCGGCCAACCCCCGGGAAGTGCGTAAGGAGTGAAGAGTGCCTCGAGGCTCAGCACATGGTTGCCTGCCGGGGCGAGCGTCGCGTCAGCGAGAGTGGGGATGTTCGCGAGCAGGACCATCCTTTCCATCACCGTTCCGCTCGCAAGACCGTCCGCTCCGTTCCTCATCTCGGAGACGGAGGGGCTGATCACGATGGTGGCTGCACTTGGCGGACCGTCGAAGCCCTGGAGGACGGGATCCGATGTGAGGACAGCATCGAGTTTCGACTCGTAACCGGGTTGCGCGCCGTGGGACCTCCACTTGTTGACCAGACCCGTTGCGCTTGACGGGGCACCCCGGAGCCACTGGACAAAGGTCCGTTGTGGGTCGGCTGCCGACACGACGAACCGCGAGGTGATGGTGTCGCCGTTTGCCGTGGTGACCGATCCGACGTTCCTGCCCTCGCAGTTGATGCTGACGACTGCGGCATCGCACATGAGTGTCCCGCCTGCTCGGAGAAAACTCGACAGGATGGCTGCAGGCAGAGCGCCCGAGCCACCCACAGGGCGTCCGACGTGCGCCACGTGCTTCATCGCGTACGTGAGAGCCCCGAGCCCCGTTCCTGGTGCGTCGGGGGACAGACCCCACACCACGGGTCCCGTCGCAAGTGCAGGGCCGTAGACGGCTTCATCGTCGAAGTACCGGCGCATCACGTCGACGGCGGACATCCTGCTGAACCTGATCATCCTGGCGACACCGCGTCCGCCACGACGGATGACATGGCCGAGCAACGAACCCCTGGTGGGCGGGTTGTTCGCAGCGGAGGAAATGAGTCTGGCCACCGGAACCGCATCCCGTGCGTACCGTCTGTAACCGTCGGCAGCCGACGGGTGGACCTTCGCGAGCGAGTCGATGGTCTCCTCGATGTCGTGGTGCAGCCCCCAGAACCGGCGTGAGTCCCAGTCACCGTTGATCTGGCTCGGCACCATGTCGATGTAGGAGAGCCCGTGTGACGCGAGCTCAAGCTCGTCGGCGATTGGCGTGGTCCTGAAGGTCAAGTGGTCGCAATTGCAGATGTTCACCGTCGCCCCGTCGAAGGTCTCGGACGCCGCCGTGCCACCGACGGACTTGCGCGCCTCCAACAGGAGGGTCCGCAGGCCGTGACGTGCGAGGTATGCGGCACATGTGAGCCCGTTGTGGCCGGCGCCGATCACGATGGCGTCATAGTCGGTGGTGCCTCGAATCACTATTCCCCCATTGAATCAGTGGAGTAGTTTTCGCGCATGGCATTTTCGCGGCAATTCATGGACCTCAGCGGACCGGACATCGGGGACGTCCTGTCGGCGGATTCGATCATCGTGGTTCCACTCGGTGCCGTCGAGCAGCACGGGCCGCATCTTCCCCTGGGGACCGATCTCGTCGTTGCCGAAGCCGTTGCCCGCGCCACCATCGAAGCCCACGGAGCGACGCACGATGCGTGGATGCTCCCGCCACTCGGGTTCACGAAGTCGAACGAGCACGCGTGGTCGCCGGGAACAATCTGGTTGTCGGCCCAGACCCTGCTGTCTGTGCTCGACGACATCGGACGCTGCATTGCCACAACTCCCGCAAGGCGTGTTCTGTTCCTGAACGGCCATGGGGGAAACAGTGCACTTCTGCAGGTGGCGAACCGTGAACTCCGCGTCAAGCACGGCCTGAGGACGTTCCTTGCCCATCCGCACATGCCCGCCGACCAAGGTGGCAGTTCCGCAACGGGCGAGCTCGGCATGGGGATCCACGGCGGCACCGACGAGACATCGGTGATGCTGCACCTGCGCCCCGATCTGGTCGACATGTCGAAGGCAGTGCGCCGTGTGCCCGAGAAAATCGCACAGAACAAGCACGTCAGGTTCGGTGGTTCGGTGCCGTTCGGTTGGTTGTCGAACGACTTCTTCCCGGAGGGCCACATCGGCGACCCGACCGACGCTTCCGCAGAGCTGGGGGCCTCAATGTTCGCCACTGCTGTGGCAACACTCGGCGAGGTTCTCGAAGAGGTCTCGCGTTTCGACTTCGGGCGCTGAGCACGTTCCCGTACACACGTGAGGGGGAAGGAACCGGAGTTCCTTCCCCCTCGTGAGGTGTCGATCAACCGAGCTTGATTGCCGGGTCGATGAACTCGTTGGTGACGATGTCGGCCGGTGTGAGGCCTTCCTTCACCTTGGAGCCCGTTGCCGTGTACACCGGCGTTGCCGTCTCGATGAACTTGGTGATGCGGTCCAGGTCGAACGAGCCGAGGGTGCCGTCGGGGCTGTTGGCCACGAGGTTGTCGCTCAGCTGCTTCTCGACCGATGCGGCCGCCTGGCCTGCGTCATAAGCCCAACCGTTGTTGAACTTGCCGACCGCGTCGAGGATGATCGCGTTCGCCATCTCGGGACTCTTCACGTAGTCAACCTGCGACTGCTGGATGACAGGAACGAGCTTCTTCAGGCAGTCCGCATTCTTGGTCACGTTGTCGGGTGTGCCGGCGAGTGACTGCGCGTAGGCGGTCCATCCAGCATCGTGGACGTACTGGTACGCGACAGGCTTCATCCAGTCCTTCAGGACCTTCTCGTAGAAGTACGGCTCGGCGGTGCCGAAGCCCTGCTGTGCATCCTTGCCGCCCGATGCGATGAACGAGGCGGGTGCACCGTCGTAGGTGTCGTCGGTCTGCTTCTTGTCGAGGATGCCGCCCTGGATGAGATAGTCCATGTACGCAGCGCCCTGGAAGTAGCGCACCTTGACGCCGGGCTCCTTCAGGTCCGCGATGGTCTTCACGTCCGGGTAGGTCGCGGGGTCCCACATGATGATCTGCGGGTTGATGTTGAACGGTGCAACGACCGCCTTGGTCGGCTTGTCCACCGAGTGACTGACTGCCTCATCCGTGCTGACGAACCCGAGCATGATCTCGGGATCGGAGTAGAGCTGGGCGGTCACCTGCTGGTAGCCGATGGCCGGACCGCCGGAGCGGACCTCGACCTGCACACCGGTCGGCTGGCCGCCGGACACCAGGTCACCGCGGACGGCGACCTTCTCTGCGTCGACCTCGTAGTTGGATCCGATGAGGTTGTACAGGAAGCCGTGCTCGGATTCCGGGTTCCAGTCGGTCTGGAAGATGACGGTGGCGGGGCACACATCGCTGAGGTCGACGCCCGTGCCGGACGCAGTGTCCGAGGACGCTGCGGTGGTGTCGGATGCTGAATCGCTGCCTCCGCACGCCGAGAGGGCGAGGGCTGCTGCGACCGAGACTCCGAGAAGTGTTCTCTTCATCATGGTGGTTGTTTCTCCTGGTGGTTGTGGGTGATTGTGTGGTGGTGACGGGTCACTGACCCCTGGTGGTGATGTGCCACTTCCCGATGGCCCTGCGAGAGAGCCATCCGAAGAAGAGGAACACCACCAGACCGAGAACGCTCGCCATGATGATCGCCGTGATCAATTCGGCGCCCCAGAGGCGCGAGCGGTAGACGTCAATCTGGGCGCCGATTCCGACGACACCGCCCTGACGGAAGTAGAAGTCGCCGACGACGGCACCGATCACGGCGAGTCCGGCAGAGATGCGCAGTCCGACGAAGATGTTCGGCAGTGCCGCGGGGAACTGCAGCTTGGTGAGCCGTGTCCACTTGCTGGCACCTTGAAGTGTGAAGAGTTCGTGCTGGCTCTTCTCGGCGGACAGCAGTCCGAACAGGGTGTTGCTGACGATGGGAAAGATCGAAATGAGCACCACAACGAGCAGTCGTTGTTTCATCGAGCCGTCGATGAGCGCGCGGATGAGCGGGGTGAGGGCCAGGATCGGTGCAGACTGGACTGCGACCAGGTACGGCCACGTGGCCCGCTCGAGCCAGCGACGGGTGCTCATGAGCGTGGCAAGTGCCATTCCCACCACGATCGTGATGCCGAGCCCGATGAGTGCAACCTTCGCGGAGTCCCACAGGGACATGAGAATCGGGTAGAAGCCGCGTCGCTCTCCTGTGTGCCACACCAAGAAGCCTTCCTTCACCACCTGGTGCGGGGTGGGGAGCAGGAATCTCTTGTGCTCGGGGAGAATGACCGATGAGAGCAGGTACCACACACCGATGAAGAGGGCGAACACAACCGCCGGCCCGAGCAGGTCCGCGACCCTGGTCCTCTCCCGGTTGTCGGGCAGAACCTCGAGTGACGGGTCGATGTTCATGGAGTCGCTCATGAATGTGCCCCCCGCAGGGCGTGCGACACCTGCGCGCACAACTCCCCGAATTCGGGCCGGTACCGCAGGTCATGCGTCCTCGGGAAACCGAACGGGATGTCGATGGCCGCCGTGATGGCCCCTGGCCGGGCAGACATGACGAGGACTTTCGTGGACATGTACACGGCCTCGGCAATCGAGTGCGTGATGAAAAGCCCCGCAAAGCCCTGTGACTGGAACAACCCCATCAGCTCGTCGTTCAGGCGTTCGCGTGTGATCTCGTCGAGTGCGCCGAAAGGCTCGTCGAAGAGAAAAACCTTGGGTTGCATGACCAGTGACCTGGCGAGGGAGGCCCGCATGCGCATTCCGCCCGAGAGTTGGCGCGGGTATTTGTCCTCGAACCCGTTGAGACCGACCAGTTCGATTGCGCGTGCGGCCCGCTCGAGTCGCTCGGCCTTCGGCACTCCGTGGAGCTCGGCGATCAGTTCCACGTTCCTGCGGACGGTGCGCCACGGCATGAGGGTCGCGTCCTGGAAGACGTACCCGATGCTGTCGCGGTCAATGTTGCAGGAACCACCGGTGGCAGTCTCCAGGTTGCTGGCGATGCGGAGAAGCGTTGATTTTCCGCATCCGCTGGGTCCGACGACGGTGACGAACTCCCCGGGGGAGATCGAGAGGGACACGTTCTCGAGCGCCCTGGTTCCGTCGGGGAAAACCATCGAGACTTCGTGGAACGAAAGGGCGGCAGGCTGCAGGGTCATGATGTCGCTTTCCGTGTTCGACACTGCGTGGTACTGCACGCCGTGAGAGTAGGGCAGGTGTGCAATCCGTGCATCACGTCAGTGTTTACTTTCTGTTTCGTTCTTGTGGCTGACCACAACGCCGCCATGTACGACAATCCTGTCGGGGGGCCCCATTGCAATCGCTTCTCGCAGGGTAGTCGCGCGCATTGCGACGAAATTCGCACGTGCGCCCGTCTCGATCGTGTCGGCGGGGCGGTTGATGCAGGCGTGGGCAGAACCTGAGACGGCATCGAACGCATTCTCGGGACTGACGTGGCCGGCCACGACGAGGAGGTTTGCCGTCTCCAGCGCGTCACCACGACCCACGGGGTTGAAGGGGTCCTGCAGGTTGTCGCCTCCGGCACAGACCGACACCCCGTGCTCGCGGAGGACGTTGAGAGGGGCGATCGCACGGGGCACTGACGTGCTCGTACCGTGACCCTGCAGGAAGAGGTTGGTCTGCGGCAGCGCAATCACGCTGATCCCGGCGGAGGCGAGCTTGTGGGCGATCCGCGCCTGTTCGGGTCCGGGACGCAGTGACAGAGTCACGCAGTGGCTGGCGGCGACGTGCACCGGTCGGCCCATCTCGCCGATGGCGTCGGCAAGGTCCTCGAGGTCGTTCGAGGATTCCCGCAGGTTCTCGTCCGTGTGGAGATCGAGGGGAAGACCACTGTCCAGGGCCAGACGGACGAAATACCTGGTTGCGGATCGCGGGTCGGTGTCGAGGTGGGGACATCCCCCGACGACATCGATTCCCTCCGCGATGGCATCCTCGGCGAGTTGCCTGTGGATCCTGCCTTCTTCGCCGTTGACCGGCCAGGACAGCAGCATGGCCACCTGGAGAGAGATGAACGACGCAGAGTCGCGTTTGGCCGCGAGCAGGGCCCTGACGGATTCGAGCCCGTTCAGCGACATGGTGTCAGCGTGGGAGCGCACACTCGAGATCCCGTTCGACGCGTACAACCGGAGCGCGCGCATCGCACGTTCGTACGTGTCATCGGGGGTGAGGGAGGCACGTGCCTGCTCCATCGCGTGAATGGCACCCAGGAGGTCGTTCGTGGGATTGTGGACTCTCTCAGCGAGGAAAGCCTTGTCGATGTGGGCGTGGGGTTCGGCGAAGGAGGGCACCACCAGGCGACGCTCCATGTCCATGTCCCCGCGACCCCCGGCCGGCTTGACGGAGTCAATGAGGCCGTCCCGCACACTCACGTCGACCAACCTCCCGTCCCGCAGGAGGCAGTTGGTGAAGACGGTCCGCACTAGATGAGCGGCTGCAGATTCGGGAGCGGGCGTCGTTCCATCTTCTCGCCGAGACGGGGCATGACTTCCTCTGCGACGAGGTGCATCTGCTCTGCCATCTCCTCGCGGGTGAGTCCCGGATAGTCGAAGAAGAAGCAGATGTGCTTCAGGTCCAGGAGATCGCGCCAGAAACCGAGTGCATCGACTGCGTCATCGATCGAACCGACGATCTGGATCTTCTGCTCGTTCGACTCCTCAACCGTTGGGTTGTGGTTGAAGGCGACCTTCGAGCCATCGGGGTTCTTGTAGCTCGAGAAACGTCCGTACGGCGAGAGGAAATTGCAGAACTCCTCGTGTCCGGGACGACCCTTGACCATGGCCTTCTCCCTGGTCTCGGCGACGTGGATGTTCATGACGAGGCAACGGTCCTCCCCCGGGGCCACGGGGGAGCCCATCTGTTCCCGGATCTCGGCGTAGCGGTCCCACTTTTGTTTCTGGCTCTCCGCGTTCTGCAGCCAGTAGACGGCCTTGTGCCCGGCCCGCGGGACGTACTCGATTGTCTCGGGAGACGTGACCGGTTGGTAGACATCGACGGTGCGCTCGGGCCTTGGGATGAGCGTGAGGTCGTCGACGTAGCTGCCCCGGTCGGGAATCTCGTCGGGCGGGAACACGAACTGCTTGCCGCGGTAGCTGAAACGCTCGTTGGTCCAGGCGAGCTTGATCACCTCCATCGATTCCTCGAAGATCTCGCGGTTCAGGCGGTCGTGCTCCGCGGACATCTCATTGTCGCCCGAGGCAACAACGGTCCCTAGGCTCCATGCCTCGCGCGGTACGGTCCCGCGCCCGACGCCGAACTCCATTCGTCCACCGGTGATGATGTCCGCAATTGCGAAATCCTCCGCGAGTCGCAGCGGGTGCCACTGGGGGACCACGTTGAACATCTGGCCCAGGCGCAGTTGCTTCGTCTGCATCGCGAGGTGCTGGCCGAACTGGATGAGGTTCGGGAGTACCTCGTAGCCCTCGAACTGGAAGTGGTGCTCGGTGAGCCACATGGTGTCAAAGCCCAGCTCGTCCGCAGTGCGGGCCCATGACACGAGATTGCGGTAGCACTCAATGACGGAATCATTGCCGTAGCGACGCTTCGTGGGTTCGACCCTGCCTGCGTCATCCATCGGAACGGTGCAGAAAAAATTGGAGTCAACGCGCATGGAGACACCGTAATTGACGCCGCGCGGGCGAGGGTCACGGCAGCGTGAACAAGTTGTTAACCGCCCCAGAGACCCCGCGCGCAGAAAACGTCACGCAGGGCCCGCGTGTCGTCGGACATGATTCCGTCCACTCCCAGATCAAGCAAACGGGATATCTCGGCGGGCTCATCGATCGTCCACACGTGCACCTGCATCCCGAGTTCATGGCACGTTTTCACGAAGGAACGTGTGACCACGGGCAGGGGTCCCTGCCGGACGGGCACCTGCGCGGCCCGCGCCCCGTGGGTGCGGGCGAGTCCCGGTCTGGTTCGGGCGGCTACCACGAGTGACGCCACCTCCCGGGGGCCGGTTGACGTGCAGAGTGCGTTGCCGAACACTGAGCGGAACCGAGCGAGTCTCTTGTCGCTGAAAGAGCCGACGCACACGCGGTCGAGGCAGTCGAGCGCCCGAAGGGTGGTGATGAGTGCATCCTCGGCATCCGCCGTCTTGCAGTCGATGTTCACGCGCAGGTCGGGCCACGTCGTGAGGATCTCCTCCAGCAGGGGGATCGGTTCACGGCCGTCAACCCGGGCGGCCTTGAGCTTCGTCCATGGTGTCTGCTCTATCCGGGCGTCGATGCCGCACGTCCGCAACAATCCGTCGTCGTGGAACGCGACGAGCACACCGTCAGAGGTGACATGAACGTCAGTCTCCACGTACCCGTACCCGAGGCGCACGGCATCATCGAAGGCTGCCATGGTGTTCTCCGGGGCGACGGAGAGCCCGCCCCGGTGCGCGAACGCAATCGGAGACGTGTTGTCGAGGAAGGGGTGGGTAGCCGGGCTCAAATCGAGCGGCCGGCTGCGGCCCAGTACTCGTCCTTGAGCAGACGCTTGTAGAGCTTCCCTGTGGGGTGCCTCGGCAGTTCCTCCCGGAAATCGACCGAACGCGGGCACTTGATGTCCGCCAGATGGCTACGGCAGTAGGCGATGAGTTCCTTCTCGAGTTCCTTGGCCTCCGACGCGTCAGCCGGCATGTGCTTCGGCTGCACGACTGCCTTCACTTCCTCGCCGAAATCGTCGTTCGGGATGCCGAAGATGGCGACGTCCACGACCTTCGGATGGTTGACGAGAATGTTCTCCGCTTCCTGTGGGTAGATGTTCACCCCGCCGCTGATGATCATGAATGCCTTGCGGTCCGTCAGGTAGAGGAAGTTGTCCGCATCGAGGTACCCGACGTCACCGAGCGTGCTCCAGCCGCGCCCCTTCGGGTCCCTGGAGTTCTTCGTCTTCTCCGGGTCGTTGTGGTACTCGAACGTGCCGCCGCCCTCGAAGAAAACCGTGCCTGACTCGCCCTGCGGGACCTCGTCGCCGTTCTCGTCGCAGATGTGGACGATCCCGGAGATGGCAGTTCCCACCGTTCCCGGGTGGGCCAGCCACATCTCACTGTTGCAGTACACGAAACCGTTGCCCTCGGTCCCCGCGTAGTACTCGTGGATCACGGGACCCCACCATTCGATCATTGCCTTCTTCGTCGGCACGGGGCAGGGCGCGGCAGCATGGATTGCCACCTCGATGGATGACACGTCGTACTTGGTGCGGATGTCGTCGTCGAGCTTCAGCATGCGGATGAACATCGTCGGCACGAGTTGCGTGTGGGTCACCCTGTACTTCTCCGCGTAACGGAGGTAGTCCTCTGCGTCGAAGTGCTCCATCACGACTGTGGTGCCGCCGTGCGAGTGAACCGACATGTTGAACCGCAACGGGGCAGCGTGGTACAGCGGGGCGGGCGAGAGATAGACCATCTCCTCGCGGAACTTGTACAGGCCCTGGGTGAGCGGGGACCCGAGTCCGGCGGCAGTGCCGAGAGGAGTGCCGGGGAAGGGCTTCGCGACGCCCTTCGGCATGCCCGTGGTGCCGCTCGAGTAGAGCATGTCGATGCCGTCCACCATGTCGGGCAGAGTGGTCGCCGGTGCGGCAGCCACCGTTGATTCGTAGGAGTCGTATCCATCGATGGTGCCGTCGATCATCAGGCGCATCGTGACCCCGGGGATCTCGCCGGAGATCTCCTGTGCCTGGTCGGCCTTGTACTTGGACGTGATGAAGGCCTTGGCCTTGCAGTCATTCAGGATGTACGCAAGCTCGGCCTTCGTGAGTCGGCTCGAGCAGGCCGTGTAGACGGTTCCCGCGTAGTGGCAGCCCCAGACAACCTCGAGGTACCGCTCGTGGTTCTCCATGCAGAGGGCCACGTGGTCACCGGGCTGGATGCCGGCCGACCGAAGGACGTTCGCGAGACGGAGAGCAGCCTCGTGGAGCTCACGGTACGTGGTCGTCTTTCCGGTGGACGCCTGGATGGTGGCGATTCTGTCCGGGTGCGTGTCGGCGTAGAAACCTGGGTACATGACCCGAAACTAACCCAATGACGACCGTCACACCAGAGTCGGCGCCCCGGCGGTTCGGGACGGAACCACCCGCAGGAATACAGTCATGGGAAACGTCACAGGGGGAATCAACCATGGCAACCACCACCGCAGGCGTCGACGAGGCGCGCATCATCGAACTCACCGACGAACTTCTCGCGAAGGTCCCCCCGAAGTCGGTGTCGGTCGTCGAGTTCCTGGGCGCGCAGTTCGACATGGGACTCGCGTGGGTGCACTTCCCGGTGGGACACGGCGGCCTGGCCGCCAACCCGAAGCACCAGCGCATCGTCAACGAGAAGCTCGCCGCGGCAGGTGCGCCCTTCTCGATGCCGCGGAACCCGATCGGTCACGGCATGTGCGGGCCGACTGTGGTGGAGTGGGGCAGTGAGGAGCAGAAGAAGCGCTACCTGAGGCCGCTCTTCACGGGCGAGGAAGTGTGGTGCCAGTTGTTCTCCGAGCCTGGTTCGGGTTCGGATTTTGCCGGTCTGTCGTCGAAGGGCGTGAAGGACGGTGACGAGTGGATCGTCAACGGGCAGAAAGTGTGGACCACTCTCGCCCATCTCTCTCGCTGGGGCCTGCTCGTCGTGCGCACCGATCCCGAGCAAGTCAAGCACCAGGGCCTCACGGCGTTCGTGGTCGACATGAAGGCACCGACGGTCGAGGTGAGGCCGCTGCGCCAGATGACCGGTGAGGCCGAGTTCAACGAGGTCTACTTCACCGACACCCGCATCCCCGCCAAGGAGATGCTCGGCAATCCCGGCGACGGCTGGCGAGTCAGCCTGACGACCCTGATGAACGAGCGTGTGTCCATCGGTGGCTCGATCCCACAACGCGGTAGCGGAACCATCGCGCATGCTGTGAAGGCATGGAACGGGCTGCCGGCCGACAGGCGGGACCCGTCCACCAAGGACGAACTCATGAAGCTGTGGGTGCGGGCTGAGTTGCTGCGCCTCACGAACATCCGTGCCAACCAGAACCGCAAGATGGGCTCACCGGGCCCAGAGGGTTCGATCGGCAAGATGGAGAGCGCGAACCTCAACAAGGACATTTACTCGTTCACGATGAACGTGCTGGGTGCGGAGGGAATGCTCTACGGCAGCTACGAGATGGTGCGCCCCGAGAGCGCCATGGGCTTCGACTCGTTGCAGAAGGCCTTCCTCCGTTCGCGCGCGAACAGCATCGAGGGCGGCACCACCGAGGTCATGAAGAACATCCTGGGTGAACGGATCCTCGGACTTCCCGGCGACGTTCGTGTCGACCGCGAGGTCGCGTGGAGCAAGGTTCCCCGCAACTGACGACGGGTTGGTGGGCGTCCCGTCAGCGACCGCCCCACCCGCAGGACGCGGGCGCTTGGATCCTCATCCTGCTTGTGTGAGCAGGATCCCGAACCACACAACCGCGAGCGAGGAGAGCAGCCCGACTGCTCCACCGAGTGCGAGCCCCAGTTTCGAGCGTGAGTTCGAATGAATCAGGGTGGAGATCGCGGCCACGCCGACCAGACCGAGCTTGACCGCGAGAGTGACGAGATAAGCATCCCCGTGTTCGGTGGGATCGACCTCCATCAGGTTCCACAGGCCGGTCACCACAGCCACGGCGAACGCGGGCCATGCGACCCGCCCGAAGGCTGTCGCGATGGTCTTGAGGGCGTCAGGGTTGGTGGCGCGCACCCGTGGCACGAGCGCACCGAGAACCAGTTGACCTCCCACCCAGACAGATGCCGCGAGCACATGGAGGAAGAGACGGAGTGCCTCCGTGGTGGGACTGATCATGGTCTCGAGAGTGCCCGAAGAACGTCACTAGCCGCAAGTTCGCGGTCCTCGAGCATGGGGGCCCTGTCCTTGTCGGCTCCCGTCAAAGAGACGATTGCACGTCCGAGAACGGCCTGCAGGTCGCGGATGTTGCGCGGTGGGGGAAAGTACTCGTCCTCGTCCGTGACGAGAACCTCCTCAACGCCGCCAGTCGGTGCCAGGGCCGTGAGAACACGGGACACCAGTTCCTCGGGAGCCGAGGCCCCGGCTGTGACGCCCACGACTCCTTCAAGATCGCCCGGCAGTTCATCGGCATCGTTGACGCGGAGGACCCGCGCACAGCCGGCCTCGATGGCGAGACGCTCGAGCGCCCGGGTGTTCGAGCTGTTCGCCGAGCCGATGACGACAAACGCATCGACACGCGGGGCGATGTCCATCAGCGCGGACTGACGGTTGGTGGTGGCAAAACAGAGATCGCTGCGCCCGGGTGTCCACACTTCGGGGAACCTCGCGCGCACGGCGACGGCAACCTCGTGCCATTCACGGTGGGACAGGGTCGTCTGCGCGAGCATGGCGACTGGCTGCTCGAACTCGGGAAGCGCGTTCACCTCGTCGACGGTCTCGACGCGGGTGAGAGCCCGCGGTGCGACGGCCATGGTGCCGACAGCCTCCTCGTGCCCTTCATGCCCCACATAGACGATGTGGAAACCCTTGCCCGCGCGAACCTTCACCTCATGGTGGACCTTCGTGACGAGCGGGCACACGGCGTCGACGACGTAACTGCCCCTTGCCCGGGCGGCCTCCACCACCTCCGGCGCGGAGCCGTGCGCGGACAACATGATGGGCGATCCCAAGGGGACATCGGAGATGTCGTCGACGAAGACGACCCCCTTGTCGATGAACCGGTCGACGACGACCTTGTTGTGCACAATCTCGTGGTAGCAGTACACCGGTTCGTCGAACGTGCGGACCATCCAGGACAACGCCTTGATGGCCATCTCCACTCCCGCGCAGAAACCGCGGGGTGAGGCCAGGAGCACCTTCTGCACTGCCATAAACGAGTTCAGACTACCGATTCCAGCCACGGGTAGCCTGAAGCCGCGTGAGTGAGACCATCGACAAGGCACCCCATGTTGTCGCCGTCGATGAGGATTCGGCGGCCAGGCGGCACGGCCTGCAGGTGGGTGACGTGATCGTGTCCGTCAACGGAGTGGTGCCGCGGGACGTCATCGAATGGCAGCGTCTCGTCGACTCCGACGAACTCTCCATCACCCTGACGCGGTCGGGGATCGAGATGGATGTCGAGGTCGCCCGTGTGCCCGGTGAGCCGTTCGGTGTGACCGTGTCGAGTGCGGTCTTTGACCGGATTCACACCTGTGACAATCACTGCGAGTTCTGCTTCATCTACCAGCTGCCGAAGGGCATGCGCAGGAGTCTGTACACCAAGGACGACGACTACCGACTGAGTTTTCTCTACGGGAATTTCACGACACTCACGCGTTTCACGGAGGCCGACCTCGAGAGGGTCATCGACGAGAAGTTGTCGCCGCTCTACGTCAGCATTCATGCCGCTGAGCCGCGCAAGCGAGCCGAGATGCTGCGCAACGAACGTGGCGGCACGAGCCTGCGTTGGCTGCACCAGTTGATCGACGCAGGTGTGGAGGTGCACGCGCAGATCGTCCTGTGCCCGGGTGTGAACGACGGTGATGTTCTCGATGACACGCTCCATCGTCTCCTCGAGGATTTCGCGAATCTGTCGACCGTAGCCATCGTCCCTCTGGGTCTCTCGAAGCACAACACGGAGCCCCGGATGCGCGTGCACTCACGGGAAGAGGCCCGGGCGGCCATCGATCTGATCGACGCATGGTCTGCGCGATTCATGTCTGTTCTCGGGAGGCCGGTTGTGTTCGCCGCCGATGAGTTGTACCTGCGCGCGGGTCGCGAACTGCCCGGCCTGACTGCCTACGGCGAGTTCGAGATGCTCGAGGACGGAATCGGGCTGGGTCGGTCCTTCATCGAAGGGTTCAAGGGCAACCGCGATGACACGAGGCATCATGACGGTGGCTTTTTCGGGTCGGTGGATTCCACGGCCTACGTTCGCGCACTCAACCCTGCTGCGGACACGTCCCTTCGCCAGTCGCACGCTGTGCCGGTGTCCCTGTCGGCGAAACGCAGCCAGGACGTTCGCTCGCTCGCGATCGTCACGGGCGAGCTGGGCGCCGCGGTGATCGGTCCGCTGTTGCGCAGCATTGACGACGACAGAATCTCCTTGGTGACGGTGCCGAACAGGTTCTTCGGCGGGAACACCGCGGTGGCGGGCCTCATGACCTTCGAGGACATCATGAAGACGCTCGGGGAGGGGGACCGGAACACCAGGTACCTCCTGCCCGACGTGTGTCTCAATGGAGAACGGTTCCTGGACGGGCATACTGTCGAGGAGCTTTCGCGTGTGCACAACGTGGAGGTCATGCCGACATCCGGTTCAGCCCTGCGGGCCCGGATCCAACAGTTCACCGGAGCCCCCTCATGACGCAGACGCAGAAGATGCCCACTGTCGTCATTGTCGGGCGCCCCAACGTGGGCAAGAGCACGTTCTTCAACCGCATCATCGGCGAGCAGACCGCCATCGTCGAGGACCGTCCCGGTGTCACCCGTGACCGAAACACGAGGACCGCATCCTGGCTCGGACACGAGTTCAGCATCGTCGACACCGGTGGATGGCTCCCGTCAGGTTCCGAACTGGACGACAAGGTCAGCCGTCAGGTGGAGGAAGCGGTGCGCACCGCCGACCTGGTCATCTTCATGGTCGATGCATCAATCGGCGTCACCGACGAGGACGAGGGTGTTGCTGATTGGCTCAGGCGATCGGGCGTCCCCGTGATCCTCGCGGCCAACAAGTCCGACAACGACCGTCGCGAGCTCGACCGGTGGTCCTTCATGTCGCTCGGGTTGGGTGAGCCCTACCCGGTGAGCGCGCTGCACGGCCGTCGCAGTGGTGACTTTCTGGACGTTGTCATCGAACATCTCGATTTCGGTGACGAGCTCGAGGTCGATCACGACGGACTTGAGGATGTCGAACCGTCGGAAACGGACGGAGTGCCCCGGGTGGCGTTGGTCGGGCGCCCGAACGTGGGGAAGAGCACGTTGTTCAACCGCCTGGTCGGAACCGAGCGCTCAGTGGTCCACGACATGCCGGGAACCACACGAGACGCGATCGACACGCTCGTGGAGACGGAGGACGGACCGCTCGTGTTCATCGACACCGCTGGAATGAGAAAGAGGAGCCGCATCGATGATTCTGCGGAGTATTTCTCGCTCGTCCGGGCCCTTAGGGCGATTGACGAGGCAGACGTCGCGATGCTGGTCATCGATGCCACTGTGTCAGTAACGAGCCAGGACCAGCGCCTGGCGGAGCGCATCGACGCTGCGGGTTGTCCCATTCTCATCGTGCTGAACAAATGGGAGCTTCTGGAGTCCGAGGCCAGGCGGGCAGTCGAGGCCGA
>JBEGJV010000025.1:0-15705 GCA_041184385.1 Actinomycetota bacterium | reverse complement strand
CGAAGTCGTCGCGCTCCACCAATGCGGTGGAGAAGCCGCGGCTGGCGGCGTCCAGAGCGGTGCCCGCCCCGGTGATGCCCCCGCCCACAACGAGGATGTCGAAAGTGGTGGATTCCAGGCGGGCCAGAGCGTCGGCCCGGCGGAATGTTTGGTCGGCGGAGGGTGTTGACATCGCTGCCGAGCCTATGTGGGCAGGGGCTCCGCACAGGGTTCGGAGTGACCCAAGTAACAATGATTGCTAATTCGCAATGATTGCAAACTAGCGAGAACATCGTTATCGTGTCCGCATGCGCTCACCAGAGGAACTCACGGTTGCATTCCGCGCCGCCGGTCTGAAGGTGACCCCGCAGCGCCAGTTGTTGTTCCGCTTGCTGTACAACAACGACACCCATCCCACCGCGGACACGTTGTTCACCGCAGCTTCCGAGCTCATGCCCGGCATCTCGTTGCGCACCGTGTACCAGACCCTCACGGAACTCACAGAAATGGGAGAGATCCAGATGGTCGAGGTGGGCACGGGCTCGCACAGGTTTGACCCGAATGTCACTGGTCACCACCATGCGGTCTGCGATCAATGCGGTGCGGTGCAGGATGTCTACGTGAAGCGAACCCCCGAACCGTCGGCCCCGCACGGATTCGCGGTGAACGATGCCCACATCGTCTACCGCGGCCAGTGTGCCGATTGCTCGACACGCGCCGCGTAGGCGACACAACCACAACCCCACAATGAAAGGAATCCGGTCATGCCAAGCCTGAAGGGCACCAAGACCCACGAGAACCTGCTGGAGGCGTTTGCCGGCGAGAGCCAGGCCAACCGTCGTTACCTCTGGTTCGCACAGAAGGCAGACGTCGAGGGCTACCCCGACGCAGCCGCACTCTTCCGTTCCGTCGCCGAAGGCGAGACCGGACACGCACACGGTCACCTCGAGTACCTGGCAGAAGTCGGCGACCCCGCCAGCGGCGAGCCGATCGGTGAGACCGAGGCCAACTTCAAGGCGTCGATCGCCGGCGAGACCTACGAGTACACGCAGATGTACCCCGGGTTCGCCAAGACCGCACGCGACGAAGGATTCGACGAGATTGCTGACTGGTTCGAGACGCTCGCACGCGCCGAGAAGAGCCACGCCGGCCGTTTCGGTGAGGGCCTCGCAGCCCTCTGATCCTCCGGCGCAGTGATGCGCCGACGACATGACGAACGGGCGGCCACTGAATGCGGTGGTCGCCCGTTCCCATGTGACACTCCATCTCCGCCACCGGGAAAGCACGACGACATGACGATCACATACGACCCGAAGCACCCGAAGTACCTCGACGAGGCCGACGTCCGCGAGGAACTCACGCGGGTGTACGACCTCTGCCACGGGTGCCGCCTGTGCTTCAAGTTCTGCACCTCCTTCCCGACCCTCTTCTCCTATGTCGACAAGCACGAGGACCAGGACGCCGGCCGGTTGACACCCGCCGAGCAGGACCAGGTCATCGACGAGTGCTTCCAGTGCAAGCTCTGCTACGTCAACTGCCCGTACATCCCCGAACTCCACGAATGGGCACTGGACTTCCCGCGTCTCATGCTGCGCGCGCAGGCCATGCGGCACGCAACCGGCCAGGTCACGCTGCGCAAGCGCGCGACCACCACGATCATGGGCCACACCGATGCCGTCGGCGCGATCGCCAGCGCTGCCGCACCGATCACCAACAAGGTCATGGGCGCCAAGCCGAACTCGATCGTGCGCAAGGCCGTTGCCGCCACCGCCGGCGTGTCGGCCGTGCGCCTCCTCCCGCCGTACGCGAAGGAGCGTTTCAGCACCTGGTTCAAGAAGCGCGTGAAGCCCGTCATCGCGAAGAAGCAGGGCAGTGTCGCCGTCTTCCCCACGTGCCTGGTTGAGTACCAGCAGCCCGGCGTCGGCCGGGACCTCGTGCGCGTGTACGAGCGCAACGGCGTGGAGTGCTCGATGATCGACGGTGCAGGTTGCTGCGGCGCCCCGTACCTGCACAGCGGTGACGTCGACAGCTTCACCAAGGTCGCCGTCAAGCAGGTGAAGGCACTCGCCGCCGCCGTGCGCCAGGGCAAGGACATCGTCGTGCCCCAGCCGACGTGCGGTTACGTGCTGAAGAAGGACTACGTCGACTACGTCGGCGGACCGGATGCCGAACTCGTGGCCGCGCACACCTTCGACAGTTCCGAGTACCTCATCAACCTGCACAAGGCCGAGGGGACGGAACTCGACACCACGTTCGAGGGAACGGTGCCGGAGTCGATCTCGTACCACATCCCGTGCCACCTGAAGGCCCAGAACATCGGCCTGCGCAGCCGCGATCTCATGAAGTTGACCGGCGCCAAGATCAAGTTGATCGACCAGTGCTCCGGCATCGACGGCATGTGGGGCCTGAAGGCCGGCAACGAGCAGTACTCGGTGCCCATCGCCGAGAAGCTGGGCGAGAAGATCAAGGCCGCCGACTCGACTGTCGTCGCCGGTGACTGTCATCTCGCCAACACGGCCATCGACGAGCAGACGAATGCCGGAGCCGTGCACCCGCTGAACATCGTGGCGCGCGCCTACGGCATCCCCGAGAACGACTGACCAAACCCCCAACCCCCGGAGAAGAAATGAACACCGCAATGTCCGACCGCAAGCTGACTCTCGACGACATCTCAGACCTTCGTGCGTACGAACGCGAGCGTGAGCAGTTCCGCAACACCGTCATCGAGAAGCGCAGGCTTCGCCGTGTCGCCCTCGGCACGCTGATGTCGCTGTCGTTCGAGAACCGCGACACGATGCGCTACCAGATCCAGGAGATGATCCGCGTCGAGAAGACGATGACCGACGAGGGTGTCCTCGAGGAACTGAACGCCTACAACCCGATGATCCCCGAGCCCGGCCAGCTGTGCGCCACGCTGTTCGTGGAGCTCACGTCGGAGGACCAGGTGCGCGAGTGGCTGCCGAAACTTGCCGGCCTCGAGCGCTCGATCTCGCTCAGGCTCGCCGACGGCTCGAAGGTGACCGGGCGTATTGACGACCAGCACGCCGCCGGCCTCACCCGCGAGGACGTCACCGCGGCGGTGCACTACCTCACCTTTGACCTGACCACCGCCCAGGTGGCGGCGTTCGAGGCCGGTGACGTGATCGTGGAGTGCACCCTGCCCACCTATCTGGAGGCGGCCGCCCTGACCGCTGCCACAAGGGCAGAGCTTCTCCGGGACCTGCTCCCGTAGGGGTTCCGGGTCCCGGAGCCAGTTCGGGCCCGCCCGGATTGGCACAGTGTGACGGTCGACACATACGATTCCCCGTGGGGACGAAAGTCCCTACATCGAAGGGGGAGCGATGTCGATCGGAGTGGAACTCAGTTGGAGGCAACGGGGGGCCTGCAACGGCCTTGACCCCTCCATCTTCTTTCCCGATTCGGAAGAGGCCGCGGACGAGGCGAAGTCCATCTGTGCGATGTGCCCGGTCTGCATCTCCTGTCTCGAGCACGCACTTGCCTCCCGCGAGCGCGACGGGGTGTGGGGCGGCACGACCGAGAAGGAACGGCGCCGGATCATCCGCCAGAGGCGCCGCACGGCGTAATCATTCGTTCCCGCCGTCGTCGTGCGGGGATACTTGGTGAATGGCGCCCGAAGCAGACTTCATCGGTTGGTCCGCACTTCTCACGAAGCTGCTCGCCGGCGAGGACCTCGGTGCCGAAGTCGCCGGTTCGGCGATCTCGGAGATCCTGCGCGGTGACGCGACCCCGTCGCAGTTGACCGCATTCATCGTCGCCCTGAAGGCAAAGGGCGAGACTGCCGGTGAACTCGAGGGAATGCTCCATGCGGTCCGCTCGGCCGGCAACAAGGTGCACCTCGAACCGTCCGTCGCGCAGCGTGCCATCGACATCGTCGGGACCGGCGGCGACAAGAGCTACTCGGTCAACGTGTCGACGATGTCCTCGCTCGTGGTCGCGGGTGCAGGCGTGCCCGTGTGCAAGCACGGCAACCGGGCGGCGTCATCGCAATGCGGTGCAGCCGACGTCCTGGAGGCCGCCGGTGTCGCCATCGAGCTTGACCCGCAGGGCGTGGAGGACTGCATCGAGAAGACGGGTTTCGGGTTCTGTCTCGCCGCGCGATTCCATCCCGCGTTCCGCTACACGGGTCCGTCGCGCCGCGAGATCGGCATCCCGACCGTGTTCAACCTTCTCGGGCCCATGGCGAACCCCGCACCCATCAGCAACATGCTCGTCGGTGTCGCTTTCCCGGCCGTGATGGACAGGATGGCAACCGCGCTCCAGTCGCGGGGTGTCACGAGCGCATGGGTGGTGCACGGTCACGGCGGTCTCGACGAGCTCGCCGTCAGCGGTCCGAACACCGTCTTCGCGCTGAAGGACGGCCAGGTGGAGAAGTTCGACCTCGACGCGAAGGATTACGGCATCGCCCGCTCGACCATCGACGACGTGAGGGGCGGTGACGCAGCCGAGAACCTGCGCATCATGCGCGCGATGCTCGAGGGGGCGAAGGGTCCGGTGCGTGACATCGTCATGTTCAACGCGGCAAGCGCGCTCTTCGTGGCCGGTCTCGTGAGCGACCTGAACGACGGTCTCGACCGCGCCGCTGCATCGATCGACTCCGGAGCCGCAGCGGATGTCCTCGCCGCTGCCGTGAACGTCAGCCGCGAGAACGCCGAACGGATGGAGCGCCAGTGACGGCCGTGCGCGTGCCGGCGACCTCGGCGAACCTCGGTCCGGGCTTCGACGCACTCGGGATGGCGTTCTCCATCTACTGCGACGTCGGTCTGGTGGGCGTCGACACGATGCCCGAGCGCGGCGCCCAGGCAGAGCCGACCCACCCCGCCCAGGTCGCGTTCGAACGTGCGGGCGGCAAGGGTTCGGTGTGGGTGCGCAACGAGATTCCGATGGGCCGCGGTCTCGGCTTCAGCGGTGCGGCGCGAATCGGCGGGATAGTCGCGGCCGAGATGCACAACAGGGCCCCTCGTGGTCGGTCGCGACATCCGATGCCCTGCGCATCGGCACGGAACTGGAGGGTCACGCCGACAACGTGGCGGCATCGTTGCTCGGGGGCATGGTGGCAACCACCGCGGACCGCGCGGTGCGTGTGCCCGTCAATCTCGACGTTGACTACGTGGTGTGGAGCCCGAACTTCACGACATCGACGAACGAGTCGCGCGGCAAGATCGGTTCGTCCATCGCGCTCGCCGACGCGGTCTTCAACATCGGCCACACCGCTCTCCTGGTCGCGGCGTTCGCCGCGGGCGACGTGAGCGTCCTTGCCGAGGCCGTGAAGGACCGCATCCACCAGGACATCAGGTTCGGCCTTGCACCGGCATGCAGGGATGCCTTCGACGCCGGCATGGTCGCAGGGGCCCTCTGTGCATGGCTCTCCGGGTCGGGCCCGACCGTTGCGTTCGTCTGTGCGAAAGGTGACGGCGCCAGGGTCGCGGGTTCTCTCCCCGCTGATGCCACGGCGAGGGTCGTGGACCTCGACCTGCAGGGCGCGAGAACCCTGTAACACCTCTTCGTCACAGTTCGTACATGGCTATCGAACAACACAGCGCAGACAACGTTCCCGTCCTCATGATCTCGTGCGACACATGTGTCGCCATCAACACCGAAGCGTGCACCGACTGCATGATGAATTCGCTGTGCGACAACGACCAGGGTGCCGTCATCCTCAGCCTCCAGGACCTGCGCGAGGTGCGTCTGCTCGCAAAGGCCGGATTGGTGCCTACGCTTCGGCACCGTGCCGTCGGCTGAGCGAATCCCGAGAAACCCGCGCGAGGTGCGCCTCGATGCTCCTTCGGGGCAGCACTATCTCGACACCCTGACCGGAATCGCCACCGCTGCCGGCCTCGACCGGATCGGTGTCGCGCCTGCAGCCCCGCTCCTGCGCACGCGTGCCGAGATGGCACGTCGACAGGCCGCGGGTCTCGTGAACGACATGAAGTTCACGTACCTCAAGCCGGAACGGTCCACCGATCCATCCGCACTAGTTCCCGATGCGCGCACGGTGATCGTGGGTGCGCGGTCCTACGACATCGCCCCCACCGACACCGTGGTTGACGGCGTCCGTGCCCAGGTGGCCCGTTATGCGTGGGTCGACCACTATGCGGAGCTGAAGACGTCGCTGAAGGCGGTCGCAGGCCGTTTGCGTCGCGATGGTCACCGCGCCGTCGTGTTCGCCGACGACAACTCCATCGTCGACCGCGAGGTCGCGTGGCTCGCCGGCATCGGGTGGTACGGGAAGAACGCGAACATCCTGGTGCCAGGTGCGGGCAGCTTCTTCGTGTTGGGTTGCATCGTCACCACTGCCGACCTGCCGTTGGCGATGCCGGTAGAGGACAACTGCGGTTCGTGCACCCGCTGCATCCCCGCATGTCCCACCGGTGCCATTCCCGAACCGGGTGTGATCGATGCGAACAAGTGCCTGTCCTGGCTGCTGCAGAAACCCGGGGTGTTCCCGCGGGAGCATCGCGAAGCGCTGCACGACCGGATCTACGGGTGCGATGACTGCCAGACCGCATGCCCCTTCGTGCGCCGGCAGTCGCCGCGCCGCACGGACACGCCGACTGAGTCGACGGTCGACGTTCTCGAGTTGTGGGGGATGGATGACACCCGACTCATGGAGCGGTGCGACCGGTGGTACGTCCACGACCGTGACCCGCTGTGGGTGAGACGGAACCTCATGGTGATCCTCGGCAACATCGGCAACCCGGGCAACCGCGAGGTTGTTGCCGCAGTCAGTGAGGGAGTCGCCCATCCGCACCCGGTCATCCGCGCGCACGCGGTGTGGACGGCGGCGCGCCTCGGTCTCGACCACCTCGTGCCGACAGACGACACAGACCCCATGGTCGCAGCGGAGATCGCGCATCTGCCAGCCTTGCGTGGGTCCCTATGAAACATCTTCTCGTCACGAACGACTACCCACCGAAGATCGGTGGCATCCAGTCGCTCCTGTGGGAATGGTGGCGCAGGCTTCCCTCCGATTCCTTTGCGGTGCTCACCAGCCCCTACGAGGGGGCAGCCGAATTCGATGCCGCCCAGCCGTACCGCATCGAGAGGACACGAGAGCCTGTGCTGCTGCCGCACCCCTTGATGGTCAAGCGGATCAACGACATGGCAACCGATTTCGGCGCCGACTTCGTGGTGCTCGACCCCGCGTTGCCCCTGGGTCTCGTAGGTCCCGCCCTGAAACTCCCGTACATGGTGGTGCTTCACGGCGCGGAGGTCACCGTCCCCGGTCGGCTGCCGGGATCGAAGCAGGTTCTCGGTCATGTCCTGCGTGGTGCGCGGCACGTGATTGCCGCGGGCGGCTATCCCGCACGCGAGGGGGAGCACGCTGCCGGCCGTGCGTTGCCCACCACGGTCGTGCCCCCGGGTGTCGACACGAAGAGATTCGTGCCCGTCGACGACGCCTCGCGCGCGTCGGTGCGCTCGAGGTTCGGGATCGCACCCGACGACGAGGTTGTTCTCGGTGTGAGCCGACTCGTGACGCGCAAGGGGTACGACACCGTCATCCGCGCCGTCGCTCAACTCGCACCGCACAGGCCAAAGCTGCGGCTCGTCATCGGAAGCACGGGGCGCGATGAGCAACGTCTTCGGTCCATCGCTGCCGAGACGAACGCCCCCGTCACCTTCCTCGGTCGGGTTGCCCACGACGACCTGCCGCTTCTGTACGGGTGTGCCGACGTGTTCGCCATGATGTGCCGCAACAGGTGGGGCGGTCTCGAGCAGGAGGGTTTCGGCATCGTGTTCGTGGAGGCTGCCGCGTGCGGCACTCCCCAGATCGCGGGGGACAGCGGAGGATCGGCAGAGGCCGTGGTGGACGGGGAAACGGGGTTCGTCATGGCGAATCCCTCGGATTCGTCGGCCCTCGCAGCGAGAATCGCGCAGATTCTCGACGACGAACCGCTGCGCCGCCGCATGGGAACTGCGTCCCGGGGCCGTGCGGTGGCGGAGTTCGACTACGACGTGCTGGCGCGCCGTTTGGGCGGTGTGCTCGGGGTGGACCACCATGAGTGACGTGCAGAAGAACCCGGACCCGGTGACGGCAGGTCGGGTCGTGGTCCGCGCGAACATCGCATTGACCGCGGTCTTCATGGCGACGTCACTCGTCGCGGCCGTGAGCTTCCGGCAACCGTGGAAGTCCGTGTCGGTGGTCGTCGACCTCGTGTGTTTCGCAATCGGCATCTTCGCGTTCCTGTGGGGGTACTGGAACGCGGTGCAGCGGAGCAGGGAAGAGGACATCGGCGTGGCGGCCCTCTTCTTCCTGATGGACGGCATCGCGCCACGCTCGGTGTCGCTGAGGATGAATGCCCTTCTCGCGACACAGTTGGTGTGGGCGATCGGCACCGCACTGTCCCGGGGTTCCACCAACGGCAAGCCGGGCAGCACCCTCGCGTTCGGGGTGCTCGTGCCCATGATGGGACTCGGGTTGAACGGCCTGTGGGGCGCCTTCCACGGAACATTTGCACCCCGCCGGACGGGGAAACGGGGAACGGTGTCGCAATCGGGTGACGGGAACGGGCAAGATTGAGACATGAGTGACCGCGCCGCACAGACGACGTTGATCAATGCCCCGTTGCAGAAGTGCCTCGATGTCGCCTCCGATTTCGAGCGTTACCCCGACTGGGCAAAGGACGTCAAGGAAGCCGTCGTGCGCGGCCGCGACGGGGAGGGCCGGGTCGAACTGGTCGAGTTCCGTGCGTCCGCCCTCGGTCGCAGCACCCGGTACACGCTGAAGTACGACTACTCCGAGTACCCGAACCGCCTGTCCTGGCATCTCGTGGACGGGGACATCATGCGGTCCATCGACGGTGCGTACTCGTTCGTGGAGGTCGACGGCGGCACGCAGGTGTTCTACGAGATCGAGATCGAACTCGTCATCCCGCTCCCCGGCTTCGTCAAGCGCCGCGCCGAACAGCGCATCCTCGACACCGTCAAGGAACTGAAGGCCCGCGCGGAGTCATGACCGCCGTCGGTATCGACGTCGGCGGCACCAAGTGTCACGGCGTCGTCGTGAACGAGGAAGGCGATGTCATCTCCGAACTGCGGTACCCCACGCCGCACGCGAGCGAGCTGATCTCGCTCCTCGGCAGCATGTTCCACGAACTCGGTGGGGGCTCTGCCCTGGGAATCGGCGTCCCCGGTTTGATCGACGCCGGCGGGATCATCAATGCATCACCGAACCTGCGCGGGGCCCACAACATCACGGTCGGCCCCTCGCTGCGATCGTCGCTCGGGATTCCGGTGCATGTCGAGAACGACGCGACGGCCGCCGCATACGCCGAGTGGCGCGTCGGTGCGGCCAAGGGTGCACGTGACGCCCTCATCGTGACGCTCGGGACGGGCATCGGCGGCGGGCTCGTGGTCGGTGGCGCACTGCAACGAGGCGCAAACGGGTTCGCCGGGGAGATCGGGCACATGGTGATCGAGGCGAACGGTCTCGAGTGCGTGTGCGGCCAGCGCGGTTGCTGGGAGAGGTACGCGTCGGGTTCCGCGCTCCGCACGTTGAGCGGCGGGATGTCGGGTGAAGAGGTCATCTCGCGCGCCCGCAACAACGAGCCCGGCGCCGTTGCCGTCATCGACGAGTTCGCGCGCTGGTTCGCCATCGGTGTCGCCAGCCTCACGAACGTTCTCGACCCGTCTGTGGTGGTGGTGGGCGGTGGGGTCATCGAGGCCTGGGAGGTCCTGCACCCGGCGTTCGTGAAATGGATGAACGAGGTTCTGTACTCGCCCGAGCACCGCCCGCACCCGCAGTTGAAGCCCGCGGAACTCGGTTCGCGCGCCGGCGCCATCGGCAGCGCCCTGCTGGCGATCGCCTAGTCGGCGTCGGACGCCCAGCGCAGCGACCGTTCCACAGCTCGCCTCCACGTGGCGTGGCGTCCGCTGGGCGAGTTCGGCTCGAACCTGGCGTCCAGCTTCCACATGCGGCCGACCTCATCGAGCGACGACCACACGCCTTCGGCCAGGCCCGCGAGGTACGCGGCGCCGAGAGCGGTGGTCTCGTGGTCGGTCGGCCGGAGAACGGGAACACCGAGTTCGTCGGCCTGGTGCTGGAGCATCGCGTCCATCACGGACGCACCACCGTCGACGCGCAACTCGGCGAGTTTCACCCCGCCGGCCGATGTCATCGCATCGATCGCGTCGCGGGTCTGGAACACCATCGACTCCACCACGGCGCGCGCGATGTGCGCCCTCGTGGTGCCGCGGGTGATACCGACGATCGTGCCGCGCGCATACGGATCCCACCACGGGCTCCCGAGACCGGTGAACGCCGGCACCACGTACACGCCGTCGGTGTCGGGCACTGACGCGGCAAGTGGGCCGATCTCGGACGAATCGGAGATGATGCCGAGACCGTCACGCAGCCACTGCACCGCCGCGCCCGTGACGAAGATCGAACCCTCCAGTGCGTACGTCGGTCCCTTGCCGAGATCCCACGCGACGGTGGTCAACATGCCGTCCGTGGGCGGGGGGCACTTGCTGCCGACGTTCAACAGGACGAAGCTGCCGGTGCCGTAGGTGTTCTTGGCCATCCCGCGCAGCGTGCACGCCTGCCCGAACAGCGCGGCCTGCTGGTCGCCGGCGATGCCCGAGATCGGTGTGCCGTCCGCGATGCCGGGAACCCCCGACGTGACGCCGAACCTGCCGCTCGACGGTCGCACCTCGGGCAGGCACCTCATCGGCACGCCGATGAGGTTGCACATGTCGTTGCTCCACTTCATCGCACCGATGTCGAAGAGCATCGTGCGGCTGGCGTTCGATGCATCGGTGGCGAAGTCGGCCCCGGCGGTGAGGTTCCACACCAACCATGCATCGATGGTGCCGATGGCGAGGTGCTCCTCCGGCGGCATCTCGTTGTTCTGGATCAGCCACGCTGCCTTCGTGCCGGAGAAGTAGGGGTCGAGAACGAGCCCGGTCGTGCGCCGCACGAGCGGCAGGTAGCTCTCCAGTTCGGTGCAGCGCTCCGCGGTGCGACGGTCCTGCCACACGATCGCATTCGCGAGCGGCCTGCCCGACCTCTTGTCCCACGCGACCACCGTCTCGCGCTGGTTCGTGATGCCGATCGCCGACACGGAATCACCGACACGGCCCGCGACATCGGTCAGCGTGGCGACGACCGCATCCCAGATCTCGGATGCATCGTGTTCCACCCAGCCCGGCCTCGGGAAGTGCTGAGTGAACTCCCGGTACGACGAGATGGAGGGTCGGCCGTCGTCGTACACGGCACGGGTGCGGACGCCGGTTGTCCCGGCATCGATGGCGAGCACTGCGGTCACGATGACTCCTTTGATGCGCGTGCGAACAGATCGATGATGCCGCCGTGGATGGCGGGTGACGATGCGATCACCTCTGCGGGGACAACCGGCCCGCCCGCGAAATCGGAGACCGTGCACCCCGCCTCCGTTGCCACGAGCTGGGCGGCCATGATGTCCCACGAATTGAGTCCACCCTCGACATAGGCATCGAGCCGGCCGCACGCGACGAAGCAGATGTCCACGGACGCAGCGCCGAGCCTGCGCAGGTCCCTGATGTTCCCCACCATGGACGCCACGGTGCGGCCGTGGCGGCTGCGCGCCGCCGGGTCGTAGGAGAACCCCGTGGCCACGAGCGCGTCGCTCACTGACGTGACGTCGCGTGGCGCGATGGGTGTTCCGTTGCGGTAGGAGCCACCACCGCGGGAGGCCGTGAACATCTCGTCCAGAACCGGGACGTAGACCGCACCGACCAGAGGGCCGTCGGCATCGCGCACGCCGATCGACACCGACCAGTTCGGTTGGTCGAAGACGAAGTTCGTGGTGCCGTCGATCGGGTCGATGTGCCATTCGATGCCGGTTGACCCGGGTTTGTTGGCCCCTTCCTCGCCGACGATCGCATCGTGGGGACGGGCCGAGGAGATTCCGTCCACGATCAATTTCTCGCACAACTTGTCGTACTTCGTGACCATGTCCGTCGGTGACGATTTTGTGGACGTGCCGAGGTCACCGGAACGCCTCCCCTTGAGTGCGATGACGCCGGCCTCGCGCGCCAGCCGTTCCGCAATCCCCAACAGTTCGTTCAACGACGGTCCTCGATCTCGCGCCACTCACCGAGTGCGCGCAGCACGAGCACTGCGACGATGGCAGAACCCCCGGCGAACATGACGGATCCGAGAAGCACGCCGAGCCCGAGCGGGACCCCGCACGACCCCTCGCACTGCACGTCGACGAGCGCGTACCCGATGAGGCCACCCGCAAGGCCCGTCAGCAGGATCGCGACGAAGGCGAGCGCGCGTGCGGTTCCCGATGGGAGGGCGGAGAGGGGGGAGTCCGGAGTCGTCACATCCTCATCGTAGGCGTGGCATCGCGGTGCTGAACTAGCGTCCTGTTCGTTGTGACCTCCGTGCGCTCGATTCTCCACGTCGACATGGATGCGTTCTATGTGTCGGTCGAACTTCTCCGTCATCCCGAACTGCGCGGGAAGCCGGTCGTGGTGGGCGGGGGCGCGGCAAGGGGGGTCGTGGCCGCTGCCTCCTACGAAGCGCGGCGTTACGGGGTCCATTCCGCCATGTCCTCGAGCAGGGCCAGGTCGCTGTGTCCTGATGCGGTGTTCATTGCGCCCGACATGGCGCACTACCTGGAGGTCAGCGCACGTCTGCACGACATCTTCTGCTCGTTCACCCCGCTCGTGGAGCAGATCTCCGTCGACGAGGCATTCATGGACGTCACCGGGGCGGGCAAGTTGCTCGGTGACCCCGAGCGGATCGCACGGTCACTGCGCGGGGCGGTGCTCGAACAGGAACATCTCACGTGCAGTGTGGGGATCGCGCCGAACAAGTTCATCGCCAAGCTCGCGTCGGAACAGGCAAAGCCCCGTGCGTCCGCGTCAGGCATCGATCCCGGCCTCCAGGTGTTCCGCGTCGAGGCGGGCCGCGAGATCGAGTTCCTCCACACCCTGCCCGTGTCATCACTCTGGGGTGTCGGCCCCGCGACGCAACAAAAACTCGCCGACCTGGGGGTGCGCACGATCGAGCAACTAGCTGCACTCGACATTGCGCTTCTGAGACGGATCGTCGGGGACGCGCACGGGGAGCATCTCCACCGTCTCGCGCACGGCCTCGACGACCGCGATGTCGAACCGGAAAGGATCGCAAAATCCATCGGTCACGAGGAGACCTTCTCCCGCGACCTCGTCACGTTCGAGGAGATGCGCGAGCAACTGGTGCGGCTCTGTGACGCGGTTGCCAGACGCACGCGCACAGCGGGTGTTGCTGCAGGCACGGTCCTGCTCAAGGTGAAGTTCTCCACCTTCGAGTCGATCACCAGGTCGGTCACGCCGCCGGTGCCCATCACGTCCGGCCCGGCGATGGTCGCGGCGCTCGAGCCGTTGCTGGCCGACATCGAGCCGCGCCAGGGGGTCCGCCTGCTGGGTGTCCATGCCCAGAAGCTGTCGGTCGGTGGCCAGGCCGTGCCTCGTCTCTTCGAGGACGAGGCGGACGCGGTCGAATCCCTGGAACGGGAATGGTCGGAAGCCAGTCGGGCCGTGGATTCCATCATCGACAAGTTCGGCAAGGGCGCCATCGGGCCCGCGAGTGTCATGGGACAACGGTCCAGGCCGGGGGAGACCCCGTTCGGGCCCGAGGAGGACACGACACCCGAATAGCGGTCGCTGCATTGCGGAAGGCGCGAACGGGTGCGAGAATCGTCCCGTGCCGCTGTCAGACGACGAACAACGAATCCTGCGGGAGATCGAAGCCAACCTGAAGACCGACGAGCGTTTCGCCCAGAAGGTCTCGTCCGGTGGGCTGTACCTCCATGCCGCACGCACCGTGAAGCGTGCCGCACTCGGGTTGGTCGCGTCGCTCGTTGCCATGGTGTTCGCACTGCAGGTGCACTACCTGCTCGCCTTCGTGGTGTTCGTCGGCATGCTGGGTCTCGTCATGGTGATCGAACGCCAGCTGCGTCTCATGGGCCGCGCCGGCGTCCAGGACCTCACCCAGTCGATTCGTCGCCCGAGAGTCACCGTGCAGCGACGTCCCCGCCAAGACGGCGAGTAACCGCAGCGTGCGGGACTAACTTTGCCGTCCATGGCACACCGGCCCCGCCTCGTCACTGCATCTCTCGTCGGCGCCGTTGTCGTTCGTCCTTCGCTGTGGGCCACTGCCGTCACGCAGGTCTTCCGACTGGCGCCGAGGGGTTGGTGGCGCCGGCCGCCGTTCCTCCCGCTGCCCCCGGCCGACTACATGGAGTTCCGCCTGGTCACCCAGTACGGGGGCAGGTTTCTCGCGTCCGGGGAGAGCATCGCCACCGCCGATGTGGTGGACTATCTGACGTGGTGCAAGAACTGGAACCGACGCGGATGAACCCGCAACCCGGCGAGCAGTTGGCGTACGCCTGCGCCATGACCACGGCCAGTACCAGAGTCGGCCGGAGATAACCATGCGGAGCGCGCTCGTACTCAATGCAACGTACGAACCGCTCAGCGTTGTGTCGGCGAGACGGGCGATCTGCCTCGTGCTGTGCGACAAGGCCGACATCGTCGAGGACGACGGTTCGACCGTGAACTCCGAGCGTCTGTCGGTCGCGGCGCCGTTGGTGATCCGTCTCCGTTACGTCGTGAAGGTGCCGTACAACCGCAACACGGCGATGTCGCGGCGTGCGGTGTTCGCACGGGACAACCACCGCTGCGGCTACTGCGGCGGCCATGCGGACTCGATCGACCACGTGATGCCCAGGTCCCGCGGCGGCAAGAACGTGTGGGAGAACGTCATCGCGGCATGCAGGCCGTGCAACCTGCGCAAGCGCGACCGCACACCCGAGGAAGCGGGAATGCGTCTGGTCGACAAGCCCCGCGCACCGCGGGAACTGTCGTGGATCGTCTTTGCCGTGCCCCGCGTGCCGGAGGAATGGAAGCCCTACCTGGCACAGGCCAGCTAACGGCTTTGCGCCGGGACTGCCCACCAGCAACAGTGGGGCACATGGGCGAATGGAATGTCGAGAACTGGCGGGGGACCGCGGCCGGTTTCCATGAGTTCGTCCCGTCGCCGCAGCGTGCCGTGTGGGTGGTGGAACTCACCGAACCGGCGCTCGTGCTCGGCTCCACTCAGTCGACCGACAGCATCGACGCATCCGCGGCGTCACGGCTCGGATTCGCCGTGGCCAAGCGGCACAGCGGTGGCGGTGCCGTGTGGCTGCACCCCACCCAGTCCGTGTGGGTGGACGTCACGATCCCGCGCGACGACTCCCTGTGGGTGGACGACGTCCCGTCGAGCATGGGCTGGCTCGGGGCTGCCATCGTCGGTGCGCTGAACGGCGTGCAGGAGGCCGAAGTGCACCGTGGCGCCTACGAGCCGACCGAACTGGCCAGAACCGTGTGCTTCGGCGGGCTCGCCCCGGGTGAGGTGGTGACCAGTGGGGGAAAGCTCGTGGGGATCAGCCAACGCCGGACCCGTGATGGTGCGCGGTTCCAGTGCGTCGCGTACACGACGTGGACCACCGAACCGTGGGTCGAGGCCATCGCTGATGACGCGATTCGCGAGAGTGCCAGTGCCCTTGATGTGGCCGAATTGGCAATGAACACTGACCAATTCGTTGGTCGGCTGCTGAATTCGTTGCCCCACTGACGCCGGCGTTCACCATCCGGGCTGTCTGTCCACGCCCGACGATCTGCTCACCCCGGGTCTTTTTCGTTGCCGCCTGAGGGGAGACCGTGGGGTGTGGTGGGGGGTGTGGTGGAGAAAAG
>JBEGJV010000024.1:0-16110 GCA_041184385.1 Actinomycetota bacterium | reverse complement strand
GCACCGGGTCCGAACGCGCCGTTCAGCGACAGGGCCTTCTCACCGAGCGACCCGGGACCACTGTGCTCCATCATGAACTTCGCGATCTCGGGCGGGAACTCAGGGAGCGGGTGCGCCATGAGGTGCGCGACGCGCGGTTCGTGCTCCGCCGGAAGGCCGATCCACAGCTCGACCCCGAGCGGGCCGACGATGTTCTCCTGCACGAAGTCACCGATGCTCATGCCGGTGACTCGACGCACGAGTTCGCCGCCGAGCCATCCGTACGTGAGTGCGTGGTACCCATGCGTGGAGTCCGGTTCGAACAACGGCTTGGTATCCGCCAGGCGCGACGTGACGGTGTCCCAGTCGAGCGCCTCGGGAAGCGTGATGGGGCCGTCGACGGTGTACAGACCCCCGCGGTGGGACAGCAGTTGTGCCACCGTGATGTCCTGCTTGCCGTGCGCGGCGAACTCCGGCCAGTACGCGGCGACCTTCTCGTCGTAGTCGATGAGTCCGCGCTCCACGCACATGGCGACAGCGAGTGCCGTGATGCCCTTGGTGGTGCTGAACACGACCTGCAGGGTCTCCGGGCCGTACGGGACGTCGCCGTTCTTGTCGCGGTGACCACCCATGAGGTCGACGACCAACTTGCCCTTGTGCATGACGGCGACGCCTGCTCCCCGGTCGAGACCGGAGGACAGGTGCCCCACGAATGCTTCGCGGACGGGCTCCCATCCGGGAGCCACGAAGTCAACGGTGAGCATGTCGATCAGGCGTCGATGATGGCGCGGAGCTTCTCGATCTCGCGGACGGGATCGGGACCGACCGGGTTCACCGACAGGACGGTGACCCCTGCTTCCTTGTACGCCGCGACGCGCTCCTTGATGAACCCGGGCGTGCCCACGAGGTTCGCGTTCAGGATCCACTCGGCCGGGATGTTCGCGGCCGCTTCGTCCTTCTTGCCCTCGAGGTAGAGGTCCTGCACGGCGACTGCTTCCTTCTCGAAGCCGTAGTCACGGCACACGTCGTTGTAGAAGTTCTTGCCGCGCGCACCCATGCCGCCGACGTACAGCGCCATGTTGGGGCGTGCGAAGTCGAGGATCTTGGTCTGTGCATCGCCGGTGAGCTTCTCGTCGATCGCGAGCATTCCGCCGGCGGAGATGTCGAGCTGCTTGCGGCCCTTGTCGCGCTTCGCGAGCCCGGCCTTCAGCTGGTCGCCCCAGACGTTGTGGTACTTCTCGGGGTAGAACATGATCGGCAGCCAGCCGTCAGCCATCTCTGCGGTGGCCTCGACGCTCTTGTCCTTCAACGACGCCCACCAGATCGGGATGTCCTTGCGGACGGGGTGGTTGATCAGCTTCAGCGGCTTGCCGAGACCCGTTCCCTGTCCCGCGGGCAGCGGGACCTGCACGGTCTTGCCGTCGTAGTTGAGTGCTTCCTCGCGTGCCCACACCTTGCGGCACACGTCGATGTACTCCTTGATGCGCTGCATCGGCTTCTCGTACGGGATGCCGTGGAAGCCCTCGATGACCTGCGGGCCGGAGGCGCCGAGACCGAGGATGAACCGGCCGTCGCTCACGTAGTCACACCCGGCGGCAGTCATCGCCATGAGCGCGGCAGAGCGCGAGTACACGTTCACGATGCCCGTGCCGATCTCGATGCGGTTCGTCATCGCGGCGAGGTAGCCGACCTGGGAGATCGCGTCGAAGCTGTACGCCTCGGCCACCCACACCTGGTCGAGCCCGGCCTTTTCCAGTTCCACCACTCGCTGGACGGATTCCTTGAAGCCACCCGCGTAGCCGAGTCCCATTGACAGTTTCATTGCGGTCCCCCTTTGAACACCTCCCAGAACCCTAGGACGGAGGCTCCGCCCCGCACGATTCGTGCGCGGCACTGCGAGAATGTCGGGGTGACCCCGACGGACCTGCGATTCGCCACACGAGATGCCGTGTCACTGAGGGCCCTGCACTGGCCCCGGCCCGCCGGCACCAACGGCATCCCGATCGTGCTGATCCACGGGCTTGCCTCGAACTGCCGTCTGTGGGACGGCGCCGCGCGTCATCTTGCTGCCCTCGGTCACGACGTCATCGCTCTCGACCTGCGGGGGCACGGTCTCAGCGACAAACCGAATGACGGTTATTCCGTCGCGTCCGTCGCGCAGGACGTCATCGACGTGGTGAGCACGCTCTCGCGCGGCAACGAGCCGTGGCGGAGACCGTTGGTCATCGGTCAGTCGTGGGGAGGCAACATCGTCATCGAGATCGCAGCCCGGCACGGAGACCACGTGCGCGGAGTGGTCGCCGTCGACGGCGGCACCATCGAGCTGTCGAAGGCGTTCCCCGAATGGTCGGAATGCGAGCGCACGCTGGCACCACCGAGACTTGCCGGGATGGAGGCCGCACGGTTGCGGTCCTTCGTGCGAGGCGCGCACCACGACTGGAGCGACGAGGCCATCGACGGGACGATGGCGAACATGGAGCACTTCGCCGACGGCACCATCGCCCCGTGGCTGACGTTCGACCGTCACATCACCGTCCTCCGGGGCCTGTGGGAACACTCGCCGACGTCATTGTTCCCCCTCATCTCCGTCCCGGTCATGTTCACGCCTGCGTCGAAGACCGACGACGAGATGACGAAGAAGAAGCGGATCAGCCACCAGCACGCGCTCGAGACCATCGCGCGTTGCCGCGTCGAGTGGTTCGAACCGGCCGACCACGACCTGCACGCGCAGTTCCCCGATCGGTTCGCCGCCACGGTGAACAAGGCCATCCAGGAGGGGTTCTTCTCATGACGAAGCCCCGCATCCTCACCATCATGGGCAGCGGCGAGACCGCGCCGACGATGGTCAGCACGCACCGCAATCTCGTGGCGCGACTGACCAAGCCCGTCGCCGCCACGGTCATCGACACGCCGTACGGGTTCCAGGCCAACGCCGATGAACTCGCCGAACGGGCGGTCGCCTATTTCGACAAGAGCGTCACCATCGACATCCAGGTCGCGGGACTGCTCAGGCTGAAAGGCGACTCGGTCGACCAGGTCGCCGTTGAGCGCGGGCTGCGGCGCGTCGCCGACGCTGATTACGTCTTCGCGGGACCGGGGTCGCCCACCTACGCACTGCGGCAATGGAAGGACACACCGCTCCACGATGTTCTCGCCGCGAAGATCCGCGAGGGCGGTCTCGTCACGTTCGCATCCGCTGCCGCACTGACGCTCGGGGCCTTCACCGTTCCCGTGTACGAGATCTACAAGGTCGGCGAGGAACCACGGTGGGAAGAGGGACTCGACCTGCTGGGCGAGATCGGCATCCATGCCGCGGTCATCCCCCACTACGACAACGCCGAGGGCGGCAACCACGACACGAGGTTCTGCTACCTCGGCCAGGGTCGCCTCGAGTACCTGGAGTCGTTGCTTCCGCACGATCACTTCGTCCTCGGCATCGACGAGCACACCGCGCTCGTCATCGACATCGACAACGCCACCGCCTCTGTCACCGGCAAGGGAGGCGTGACCGTCCGTCTGCGCGGAAGCGAACGCGTCTTCAGGTCCGGCGAGGAGTTCCCCGTTTCCGTCCTGCAGGACCCTGCGGCAACGATGCAGTCCGGTCCGGCGCCCGCAGCAATGGCCGGCGTCGAAGCCACCTCGCCGCAGCAGCGGACCCCCGCAACAAGCGATTTGTCGCCTCTCGAGCGCGAACTGACCACCCACCGCGAGGTGTTCCGCGCCGCACTCGACTCGAGGGATGCAGAAGGAGCCGTGAGGGCGGCCCTGGCGCTGGAGCTCTCCATCGTCGACGACGGCGACGACAACGACCGCGACGCCGTCACGCGGGCACGCGCCGAACTGCGCTCCATGATCAGTTCGCTCGGCGATGCCGCCGTTGGTGGCGTGCAGGACCCGCGCGAGGTCGTCGGCCCGTTCGTGGAGGCGATGCTGGCGGTGCGAAAGACCGTCCGCGCGGAGAAGCGCTACGACCTGAGCGACATCATCCGGGATTCCTTCGAGGCTCTCGGCGTCGAGGTGCGCGACACGCCGGACGGCGTGGAGTGGGACCTGCGCGCCTGACCCGACCCGCGATCAGATGTGCGCGACCGGCGGTCAGATGTGGTGCAGTGCGCCGATGCGCGCCCGGCCACGCAGACCCGTGACGGCGTACACCGCCACGAAGGTGAGTGCTGCGACCAGGATGATGGTGGCACTCGACGAGGTGTCGAGCCAGTACGACAGGTTCATTCCGGCGAACGCGGAGAACGCGCCGACGAGCGGTGCGATCCACAGCATCCGCGCGAACGAGTTGGTCAGCATGCGCGCGATGGACGCGGGAATCACGAGAAGGGCCGAGATGAGCAGGGTGCCGATGACCCGCATGGTGACGAGGATGGTCATCGACAGCATCACCATGAGCGCAGCCTCGACACGAGGCACCCGCACGCCGGAGACGTCGGCGACCTCGGGGTCAAAGGTCGCGAAGAGGAACGTGCGGTACCAGAGCGTGACGATGCCCACGACGGCGACCAGCACGATGGCCACCGCAATAACGTCGCTCGTCCTGACGCCGAGGACACTGCCGAAAAGAACCGCCTCGATGCTCTTCTGTGCCTGGCCGTAGCGGTTCAACAGGGCCAGTCCCACCGCAAAAGATGCCGTGGTCACCACGCCGATCGCCGCGTCCGCACCGATGATCCTGCGGCGGGCGATGCGGCCGATGAGCACACCAGATGCGATGCCCCAGAGCCCGGCACCCAGGAAGAAGTTCACGCCGATGACCGCCGATGCCGCCGCACCGCCGAAGACGGCGTGCGAGAGACCGTGGCCGATGTAGCTCATGCCGCGCAGCACCACGAAGACGCCCAGAATGCCGCACAGCGCACCGGCGAGGGTCGCGACAACGACGCCATGCCGGAAGAAGGCGAACTGGTACGGCTCCAGAAGGTCGAACGCGACGAACACGGTCAGGAGATCTTCGTGGTGATCGGTGACAGCTCGTGCGGACCGTGGTCGAGCACCACCGGCATGCCACCGTGCTGCAGGACCTCCATCGGCGCGCCGTACGTCTGTTCCAGCACCACCGGGTTGATGACCTCCGTGGGAGACCCGTCGGCAATGACCGTCTTGTTCATGCAGACGAGACGCGGCAGGTGCGCCGCGAGTCCGTTCAGGTCGTGGGTGGACAACACCACGGTGAGCCCCTGCGAGTGGAGCTCAGACAGGAGGTGGAGCACCTCGTGCCTCGTCCGCACGTCGACGCCGGACGTCGGCTCGTCGAGCACGAGGACATCGGGGTTGTGGAACAGCGCGCGTGCGATGAAGACACGCTGCTGCTGGCCACCGGAGAGCTCGCGGATGTGCCTGTTCTCGAGCCCCGTCAGCCCGAGGCGCGCGAGAACATCGGTGGCATCCCTGCGCTCCTCCGCGGTGATGCGAGGCCACCTGCGGTTCTTCGATCGGGTCATGACGATGACCTCGAGAACCGTCACCGGGAAGTTCCAGTCGACACTCTCGACCTGCGGCACATAGGCCATCCTGATGCCGGGCGCGGTGGTGATGGAACCGTGGACGGGGCTGACGGCGCCGACCATGGACTTCAGCAGTGTCGACTTGCCGGACCCGCTGGGACCGACGATGCCGACGAAGTCACCCTTGTGGACCGTGAGGTCGATGTCATGAATGACGACGTTCGCGTCGTACGCACACGACATGTGCTCGCAGCGGACAAGGGCTTCGCGGATCATTGCGGGTAGTAGGCCTTGTCCTCGAGACCGAGGTCGATGTTCACGGCCTCCACGGCCGAGGCGTCGCCACCGAGATTCCTGACGATCGTGATGAAGTCCTGCTTCATGAGACCCGCCCACGAGTGGTCTGCATCACCGGGCTCGCCCGGCAGGTCGTCATCACGCAACGAGTCCACGTACTTGACGCCGGTCTCGTTGCCGATCTGCTCGAGAACGGGCGACGGGAACACCTCACTGCCGAAAATGGCGGGGACCTGCGACTGCTTCACCTGGGAGATGATCCCGGCGATGTCCGTGGGGCTCGGGTCGGAGAACGACTGCGGCTGGATGGCGCCGATGACCTCGTACTTGAAGTGACGGGCGAAGTATGCGAAGGAATCGTGGTACGTCAGCAACTTGCGGTTGCGCACGGGCACCGTGTCCGATGCGGTCTTCATGGCGTTGTCGAGCGTGGTGACCAGGTTCGAGAACTTCACGTAGTTGCCGTCAACGACCGGGATGGTGGACGGGAGCATCGACGTCATTGCCCTGCGGATGTAGTCAACGTAACGGAGCATGTGCGGCGGGTTCGTCCACGCGTGCGGGTTCGGCTTGCCGGCTTCCTCCGGGAACGAGAAGTCGTAGACCCACTCGCTCTTCGGCAGCACCGCCGTTCCGACCTCGCAGATCACGGCACCGTCCTTCTTGTTCGATTCGGCAAGAGCCTTCAGCGGGTCCTCCAGGTTGAGTCCGTTCACGATGATGAGGTCCGCGGATGCGATGGTCTTCGCCGCGCTCGGCGGCGGTTCGAACGTGTGCGAGTTGGTGCCCTCGGGGATGAGGCCGGTCACCTTGATCGGCGTGCCGGCAGCGAGCAGCCCGGCAATGTTGGTGATGGGGGAAACAGTCGTCACCACATTGAGGGTCTTGCCCGACACCTCGGGGGCATTGATGCACGTGTCGATGGCAGCCTCGCTGGCCGAGTCATCGGCAACGTTCTGGTTCAGGTCCTCCGACGGCTGGCTGACCGAGTCAGTGGTGGTGTTGTCGTTCGTCTGGGAACAACCGGACAGGACCAGTGACGCACAGAATGCAGTTGCGAGGAGGGCTTTGCGCATGCATCAAAGGCTAACCCCCGCCTTTCGGAAACTATTCCCGCCCCACTGGTTGTCGATCGCCTCATCGGTCAATGCCGACCAACATGGTCGGCATTCGTTCAGCGCGGCGTGACGGACAACGTGAACTCGGAGACCGCGCGCGCGAATATGTTCGCCTCGACCACCGGCTCGGTCACCGGCGTGAGCGTGGCGACACGCGCGGAGAGTTCCGCGAACACGGTCTTCAGCACGAGCCTCGCGAGGTTCGCACCGATGCACAGGTGCGTGCCGAAGCCGAACGCGAGGTGCGGGTTCGGCGAACGACGGATGTCGAACATGAACGGATCACGGAACACCGATTCGTCCCTGTTCGCCGACGGGTAGAGCATGATCACCCGGTCACCGGCACGCACTGGCTGGTCGCCGATGCGGTCATCCGTGTTCACCGTGCGGAAGAAGTTGTTCAACGGGGTCACCCACCGCAGCACTTCCTCCACTGCCCCTTCCGCCAACGAAGGATCCTCCGCCATCGCGTCCCACTGGTCCTGGTGGTCGCAGAATGCGCGGAGCCCGTGCGAGATCGCCGTGCGCGTCGTCTCGGCGCCACCGGCGATGAACAGACCGACCTCGTGGAAGATCGACGCCGGCGGGAGTTTCTCCCCGTCGATCTCGGCGTGCGCCCAGATCGACATGAAGTCGTGCACCGGGCACGCGGACTTCTCGGCCATCAACGGTCCCATCGCCGCGAGGAACTCCCTGTTCGCGTCGTAGAACTCGGCCATCGTCCTTTCGTCGCGCTCGCGCATGTCCGTGCGCATCAGACGTTCGCTCCAGGACTTCAGGTCGGGCCACATCTCCTCCGGGAAACCGAGCAGGCGCGTGGTCAGCCGTGCGGCCACCTGCGCGGCGATCGTGGGGACCACATCGAAAGTGCCGAGCTCGAGACACTCGTCCACCAGCGAGGTGACGAGGACGGAGATCTCCTCCTCGCGCCTGTGCACCGCCGCACGCGTGAGCTCGCCCTGGACGAGCATTCGCTGCTGGCGGTGGCGGGGGTCGTCCTGGGCGATCATGTTCGCCTCCTCGGGCGAGTAGATGGCCCGGTAGCCCCTCGACGAATACACGGTCGACCGACGCTCGACATCCATGACGTCGGCATGGCGCGTGATCCCCCACAGACCGTTCTTCTCGTCGCGGTAGACGGGTTCGTTCTCGCGCATCCACGACCACACGTCGTGCGGGTTGCGTTGGTAGAGAGCTGGATCGAGCAGGTCCACCTCGATCCGGGTCGAAGTTGTCATGTCAACGCACCGCCTTTGCCTGTGTCCTCATGGTCTCCGACCACGGCTTTCCTGTCGAGTCGTCTGGTTCAGCCGGGAGACCGAGGACGCGCTCGCCGAGGATGTTCCTCTGCACCTCACCGGTTCCCCCGCCGATCGTCAGTGCCTTGGAGAACATATACCCGCTGTACCAGCTACGGGACCTGAGGGTCTTCTCCCCCTCGCGCGTGCCCGTGAGCAGCGCGTCCATCCCCACGAGGTCGCGCGCGACCTCCATCGCCTTCTGTCCGTGTTCGTCGGCCATGATCTTGCGGATGCTCGCCTCCGGCCCGGGTTGCTCGCCGCGCAGGCGTGCCGACAGGGTCCGCATGCGGATGATCTCCAGCACGAAGTGCTCGATGTACAGCGCGGCCAGTCTCTGGCGCATCACGACGTCGGTGATGCCGATGGCCCGTGCCTCGTCGATGATGTCGGTTGCCTTGGGGCCCGCACCCCACAGGACGCCCCCGGACGACAACGACACGCGCTCGTTGCCGAGAGTGACCTTCGCGAGGCGCCACCCATCATTCACCTCGCCCACCACGTTCGCGTGCGGGATGCGCACGTCGGTGAAGAAGACCTCGTTGAAGCTGTCGGCGCCGGCGATGTTGCGGATGTTGCGCACCTCGATGCCGGGGAGGTCCATGGGGCAGATGAAATAGGTGATGCCCTTGTGCTTGGGGGCGTCAGGGTCCGTGCGGGCGATGAGGATGCCGAACTTCGAGTAGTGCGCGCCGGTCGTCCATATCTTCTGGCCGTTCACCACCCATTCGTCGCCGTCGCGCACCGCACGGGTGCCGAGCGACGCCAGGTCACTGCCCGCGCCGGGCTCGCTGAAGAGCTGGCACCAGATCTCCTCGGCCGCCAGCGCCGGCAGCACGTACCTCTTCTTCTGCTCCTCGGTCCCGGCGAAGATGATGGTCGGTGCGGCCCATCCGATTCCGATCTGGTTCGACGGTCGCTTCACCCCCGCCCTGTGGAACTCGTCGTCGATGATGATCTGGTGCACGGGGTCGGCATCGAGGCCCCACGGCGACGGCCAGTGCGGTGCGACGTAGCCCGATTCGGCCAGCTCCCGGGCCGTTGCATCCGGGTGCGCCGCGATCCACTCGCGCACGACGGCGCGTCGCGGGTCGTCCTCACCGGGGAGCAGGTCCTCCATGGCGTCACAGTATTCGGCTGCGACTACCGTGAACCACATGAGTGCGCACGACCTCGACGAGTTCAGGACCCGCGTCGCACAGTGGCTTGCCGGGAACAAGCAGTTCGCACCGCGTGACTACGGCGCCATCTGCCCGCCAGACCTGATTGATGAAGGTGTCGCGTGGCAGAAGCGCATCTTCGCCGCCGGGTACGCCGGTCTCCACTGGCCTGCCGAGCACGGTGGGCAGGGGCTCACGCCGGCGCACCACGGCGTCTGGGTGGAAGAGTGCGCGAAGGCCGGTGTTCCCCCGATCCTCAACATGGTCGGGCTCGTCCTCGCCGGCGGCGCCGTCATGGCATTCGGAACCGACGAGCACAAGGCCGAGCACCTGCGCAGGACACTGTCGGCCGAGCACGTGTGGTGCCAGTTGTTCAGCGAGCCCGGCGCGGGCAGCGACCTCGGGTCTCTCTCCACCAGGGCCGAGCGCGACGGTGACCGGTTCATCGTGAACGGCCAGAAGGTGTGGTGCAGCGGTGGCCGGTGCAGCAACTGGGGCATCCTGATGGCGCGCACGAACCCGGACGCGCCGAAGCACGAAGGCATCTCCTTCTTCCTGTGCCCGATGGACCTCCCCGGCATCGAGGTGCGTCCGCTGCGCCAGATGACGGGCGAGGCCGAGTTCGACGAGGTGTTCTTCACCGACGTGGAACTGCCGGCAGATGCGTTGATCGGGCCACTTCACGGCGGGTGGGGCGTCGGCATGGCGGTGCTGACGAACGAACGCGGCCACATCGGGGCGAGCATCATCGGGCTCGAGCGGCGCATCGACCAGATGGCGGCACTCGGCAAGGGACGCGGGCTCGACATGAAACAACGCCAGCAACTGGCCACGCTGATGTCGCGGGGCATCGCGTACAAGGCCGTCGCGCAGACACAGGGACCGGTCGCCTCGACCGCATCGTCGCTCATGAAACTCGGGATCACCGAGATGATGTTCGACATCGCGATGCTGCGCGGCGACATCTCGGGAGCCGACGCCATGCTCGAGGGACCCGATGCCACCGGCATGCTCGCTGCGCCGGGCGGCCGCATCGCGGGCGGGTCCAGCCAGGTGCAGCGCAACATCATCGGCGAACGGCTGCTCGGCCTCCCGCGCGAGCCGAAGTGACCGGGGTGACGGCGTGATCGGGCACATCGCATGTGATGACGCGGCGCTGATCCCGTCGACGGACGGTCTCACGATCGCAATGCACGACTTCGGCGGGACTGGTTCGCCGGTTCTTCTGTCGCACGCGACGGGCTTCCACGCACACTGCTTCGAGCCGATGGCGGCCGCGCTCACCCCGACGCACCATTGCATGGGCTTCGACCACCGCGGGTACGGCGACGCCGAACGGATCGACCCCGCAACCGTCGAGTGGATGTCGTACGGGAACGACGCGCTCGCGGCTGCACGGCACCTCTCGGGCCGCCACGACGGTGCCCCGGTTGTCGGCATCGGCCACTCCATGGGCGGTGCGTCCCTTCTCATGGCAGCCGTGCGCGAACCGCAACTGTTCCGCGCACTCTTCGTGTTCGAGCCGATCGTCTTCCCGCCGGTGCCCGATGACGGGGTCGAGCGACCGCCGAGCCCGCTCGCCGGTGGCGCGCGCAAGCGACGCGACCGATTCCCGTCGTTCGAGGCGGCGCTCGAGAACTTCACGGCCAAGCCACCGATGAGTTCGTTCCACCCCGTCGCCCGGGAGGCATACGTCCGCCACGGTTTCGCGCCCACCGCCGACGGTGACGTCACACTGAAGTGCCTCCCCGAGCACGAGGCCCGCACGTACGAGACCGGCGGGACCTCTGGCATGTTCGAGCGTCTGCACGAGGTGGCCGTCCCCGTCTGGGTGATGGCGGGTGCCCCCGCGCCGTTCCAGCCATCGAGCTTCGCCGGGACTGTCGCCGAGAACATCCCGGGTTCCACCTACGTGCAGTGGGACGAGATGGGCCACTTCGGCCCGCTCGAGCATCCCGAGACGATCGCGGCGTTCGTCGAGCGGACGCTCGGGACCACAGCGTGATCAACTCCCCCGCGGTCGCGCGGTTCGACGCGACCGCCGACAGGGTTCTCGAACCCCTGCGCAACAACCGCGCGGCAGCGGCACTCTTCGGTGCAGCCAGCACCATTGGTGACTTCAGCATCGTCTGGCACGTGATCGGACTCGTGCGTGCGATCGGCTCCGTCGCGAGACTGCAGGAGGCGTTGTTTCTCTCGTGCGCGCTCGGCGTCGAGAGCCTCGTGGTCAACCAGGGCGTGAAGCGAATGTTCAAGCGCGAGAGACCCACCGCCTCCGGTGACGACAGGTTCGACATCCGCACACCGAGCACTTCGAGCTTCCCCAGTGGTCACGCATCGTCTGCCACGTGCGCCGCGATCCTCCTGGTCGGGTTCGCCGGGTTGCCCTGGGGACTGCTGTTCGCGGCACTGGCCGTGGTCGTGGCACTCAGCCGGGTGGTCGTGCGCATCCACCACCTCTCTGACATCATCGGCGGCGTGGTCGTCGGCGCCATCCTCGGCGCAGTTGCCGTGGCCGTCGCCGGCACAATCCTCTAGCCGAGACCACCTGAAATAAGACCGACCCCCGGACGGTTGGAGACGGCATGAGCGCTTCCTTCGGCATCACATTCGACTACCGGTGCCCGTTCGCGCGTCTCGTCCACAACCATGTGGTGACCGGTCTGCGGGACGGCGCGGAATGGGACGTGACGTTCCTGCCGTTCTGCCTCGGGCAGGCCCATGTCGAGGAGGGCCAGACGGACATCTGGGACAGACCCGATGACGACAGCGGACTCCTCGCCCTTCAGGTGGCGATATCCCTGCGCGACAACCAACCCGGCGCGTTCCTCGGGTTACACTACGACCTGTTCGAGCACCGTCACAACGGCGGCGGCAATCTCCGCGACGAGGACGTTCTCTCCCGCATCATCGAGAAGAACGGCGGCAACGCCGACTCGGCCTTCGCGGACGTGCAGACTGGTCGACCGCTTCAGGTCGTGAAAGAAGAGCACTCCCGCTACGTCGCCTCCCACAGCGTGTGGGGCACCCCCACCTTCCTCATGGACGACAAGGCCGTCTTCGTCCGGCTTCTCGACCATGCCCACGGCGATGCCGCGGCGGCCCGGGACACCATCGACAGGATCATCGCCGACATTCGTTGGCCCATCCTCAACGAGTTCAAGCACACCTCGGTGCCCATGTAGGTTGAGCGCCATGTCCGGCGCACAGCGGAAGATGAGTGATGCAGAGGCGCTGATGTGGCGCCTCGAGAAGGACCCCTACCTCGCCAGCACTTTCGCGAACATCACGATTCTCGACCGTCCGCCGAACATGGACCTCCTCTACGCGCGCATGGAACGCACGAGCGTGCTGTTCCCCCGCCTCCGCCGGCGGGTGCAGTTGCCCCCCGGCAACATCGGCAACCCCACCTGGGTCGACGACCCGGGCTTCGACATCCGCCACCACGTCCGCCAGATGGCGCTTCCGGCACCGGGGTCGATGCGCCAGTTGCAGGACCTCGTCACATTGCTCATCGCGGACCCGTTCGACCGCTCGCGGCCGCTGTGGCAGTTCATCGTGATCGACGGCCTCGAGGGGGGCCGCAGCGCGATGGTCCTGAAGCTCCACCACACGGTCACCGACGGCAACGGCGGCGTCGAGCTCTCGATGCAGTACCTCGACCTCGAGCGCGAGCCCGGACCGCTCCCGCCACTCGACCCAGACGTGCTGAATGCCGTGAACAGCGTGACCGAACCCGATGCCACCGAGGCACTGCGCGGCGCGATGACCGATTCGCTACGCATCCCCATCGCGATGCTGAAGCAGGTGCGTGATGTCCTTGCGAACCCTGCGATGCTCGGCGAGATCGGATCGTCCACCAGCGCCACGGTCAAGAGCCTCATGGCCCAGCTGGCCGAGTCGGATGCGGCGCGCTCGCCGCTGTGGACGGAGCGCAGCCTGCGTCGCCGCCTCGAGATCGCGACCGTGCCGTACGCCGAGATGCGAGCCGTGTCGAAGATGCTCGGCGGCACGCTGAACACCGCGTTCGTCACCGCCGCCGCGCACGCAGCAGGCCGCTACCACGACATGATGGGTGCCCCGGTCGAGTCGCTGCGCGCCTCCATGGCCATCAGCACCCGCACCGACGAGAGCCAGAGCAACGCGTTCTCGCTGGCCCGCATGCTGGTGCCGACGGCCGACATGCCGATCGCCGACCGCTTCGCGGCCGTGAACGAGATCCTTGCGGCGACCAGGTCGGCGAACACCTCCAACGCCCTGGACGCCATCGCCACCGTCTCCACGGTCATGCCGACGTCCGTCATCACACGGCTGGCGCGCTCCCAGGCCGAGACCGTCGACTTCGCCACGTCGAACGTGAGGGCTGCGGGGATCCCGCTGTACGTGGCAGGGTCGAAACTGCTGGCGAACTACCCCATCGGGCCATTGGCCGGGGTCGCGTTCAACATGACCCTGCTGTCGTACATGGGCAGCCTGGATGTCGGCATCAACATCGACGAGGCTGCGGTGGAGAGCCCCGACCTCTTGCGCGAGTCGCTGGAGCAGTCGTTCAGGGAACTGGTGGCCCTTGCACCGGAGACGCCACGACCCGCTGCGGACACGGCAACGCCGCCGCCCCCGCCACCACCTGCCGCCAAACGACGGTGGTTCCGCCGGTCCCGCTGAGAACGACTACGCGTTCGAACTGAGCAGCGACCGGAGGTCGAGCAGAAGGTCGGCAACTTCTGTTGCGGAGACCAGCTCGCGGCGGAGCATCTCGGCAAGCGCCTTGTCGATGATTGCGATTGCTTCAGTCACCACTGATTCGCGCGTCTCGATCATCTCTGCTCCTTTGGTCAGGGCGGATATAGCGGAACCTGGTGGTCCCTCCGCCCTGGAACACATCGTACAGACGGGGCATGCCCGGGGAGTGACACCACTGTCCCTCGTCGGTGACATGTGACCGAGTGCCGTGTCCTAGGGTTCGGGAATGGATCTGAACGGAAAGACAGCGGTCGTCACGGGCGCCGCCAACGGAATCGGTGCGGCGCTCTCTCGTCGCTTCCACGCAGCGGGCGCGCGCGTGGTGGTGGCCGACCGGGACGCCAAGAATCTCGCGGCCATCGAGGGCGAACTGAACGCAATACGGCCGGATTCGGCGTTCGCGGTCGCGGCCGACATCGGTTCCGAGCAGGGAAACATCGATCTCATCAATGCGGCACGGAACAAGTTTGGCTTCATCAACTTGTTCTTCGCCAATGCCGGCATCGCATCCGGCACTGACCTGTCGAGCACCGACGAGGCCACATGGAACAACATCATGAACATCAACCTCAACGCCCACCGGTGGGCCGCGAAGCATCTCATCGAGGACTGGCTGGCCGCGGGTGAGGGTTATTTCTGCAGTACGGCATCGGCCGCGGGACTTCTCTCACAGATCGGAAGCGCCACGTACAGCGTCACGAAGCACGCAGCGGTGGCGTTCGCCGAATGGATGTCCATCACGTACGGAGACCGCGGCGTGCGCGTCACCTGCCTCTGCCCGCAGGGTGTCAACACCAACATGCTGAACCCGCCCGATGCCGAGAAGGGCATCGCGAAGAACGGCGGGGACATCGTGAAGGCGGCGGGCAACGTGCTGGAACCGGCCGAAGTCGCAGAGAAGGTCTACGAGACGATCCTTGCGGAACGGTTCCTCGTGATGCCCCATCCCGAGGTGCACACCTACGAGAAGCGCAAGGTGGAGGACCGCGACCGTTGGCTCGCCGGCATGCGCAGGCTGCAGGCGAACGTCCTCGGCTCGTAACCACGGCGCCTTCCCGCCCTAGGGTGCGGGCATGGGAGTACGCCTGGAACCGCAAGACGAGTACATGCACGAGTTGGGCCCCGAGTCCAACTTCAACGAGAGCATGTACATCAACTGTTTCGACCCGTCGACGCAGATGGGCGGTTGGTTCCGCATGGGCAACCGCGCGAACGAGGGCCACGCAGAGATGACCATCTGCATCTACCTGCCCGACGGTCGCGTGGGGTTCATCTTCAAGCGTCCCGAGATCAGCAACAACGACGCACTCGACGCCGGCGGTCTCACGTGGACCATGGTGAAGCCGTTCGAGGAACTGCGCGTCGACTACGTCGGCAAGGTGTGCGTTCTGGACGACCCGCACGACATGGCCGACCCGCGAACCGCCTTCAAGAACAACCCGTTCGCCGAGTGCGAGGTGCACCTCACGTTCACCGGAAAGGGACGCGCCTCGATGTTCGGCGGCGAGCCGGACACCCCGCACGAGGCGCCGGGCGAGGAGTTCGCGAAGGGTCACTACGAACAACTCGTGAACGCGACCGGGTCGATCCGAGTCGGAGACGAGGAGTTCCACATGAACGGGTTCGGCCTGCGTGACCACTCGTGGGGACCGCGCTACTGGCAGGCACCGTGGTACTACCGCTGGCTCACGGCGAACTTCGGCGAGAACCTGGGGTTCATGGCGAGCCGCGTGGCGAAGAAGGACGGTCCCGGTTCGCGCGGTGGCTTCGTGTGGGACAACGGCCAGATCCACCTGTGCGACGACGTCCGGATCAGCACCGTCACCACGGGTGAGGAGTCGTACCACCAGAAGGTCACCGGCGTCATCCGTTCGTCGAAGTCGAACAAGGAATGGAACTTCGAGGGAGAGGTCTCGAGCCTGATCCCGCTGCGCAACCGCCGCCAGGACCCGGAGGGCAACTGGTTGATGACGCGCATCAGCGAGGGCATGACACAGTGGCGCATCACCGAGGGCGAGCACGCCGGCGCGGTCGGCTACGGGATGTCCGAGTACCTCGACCA
>JBEGJV010000023.1:0-28458 GCA_041184385.1 Actinomycetota bacterium | reverse complement strand
CGACAGTTTCGTGTGGCTGGCAAGGTCGTTGTGCGCGAACGGCTGCTCGATGAGACCGATCCCGTGTGAATCGAGGAACGACAGGTGCTTGATGTCGGACGCACCGTACGCGCCGTTCGCGTCGACGTGCAGGTCGACGGCTGCGGGGATTGCCGAGCGCACCGCGGCGACCACGTCCACGTCACGACCGGGAGCGATTTTCACCTTGACCCGCGGGTACCCGTCGGCGGCACGTTGCACGGCCTCGGCGACGACATCATCGATGGATTCGTGCATGCCCACCACAGCTCCGACTCGGACGGTGCGCACGTCGGGCCGGCCGAGAGCCGCCGCCATTGACAGCCCGCGCTGGCGCATCTCGATGTCGGCCAGTGCGGAGGACACGGCGTGGTCGGCCATCGGCATCGGGGCATCCTCGTCGTCGAAATCGTCATCATCGTCGAAGTCGTCGCTGACAAGTCCAGGGATCAGGACATCACGCATGTATGCGAAAGAGACATCGGCGGTTTCGCCGGTGTAGAAACTGCCCTCCGGCGCGACGTTCTCCCCCCAACCGACGGTGCCGTCATCGGCAGTGATCTCGACGAGCGTTGCGGTCCGCGAGGTGTGGTCCCCCTGGGATGTTCGCAGGGGCGACACCAACTGCAGCGGCACCCTGATGATTCGTACTCGGTCAATGCGCATGGGGCCCCAACGTGAAGGTTCAGTGCCCGGAGTGGGGGTCGAACCCACAAGATGTTGCCATCCGGGGGGTTTAAGCCCCCTGCGTCTGCCAGTTCCGCCATCCGGGCGGGAACGGGTTCAGGCTACGCGTGGCTCGAAGGCCTGCACCGTGAACTGCAGCATTGCGCGCCACAGCAGGGTGCGGATGCGGTCGGCCTCGGGCGGGTCGAGACGGTTGATGACAATGACACCCTCGATCATGTCCCCGATGACGGCGGTGAAGGGACGGTCAGCGATGCGCACCGCCACGACGCCACCGACGCCGTCCCTGCCGCGGCGCACCGTGCGGTCCACGCCGACGATTCGCGGGGGCGACCGGAAACCCGGGACGGCCAGACCGAAATCGGACACCCGCATGGCGAGGACACGTGCTGCCGCCGTGAAAGTGCTCGTGCCCGCTGACTTCATGCCGCTCATCGTGCCAAAGGGGTGTGGCACCCGCCTTCTAGGGTGGCGCGGATGGCGGACGAGGACCTGAACCCACTGCAGCACGAGGTTCTCGCGTCGTTGCGCATCCCCGACGGTTGGCAGCCGGTCGAACCCCACGTCATTGCCGGTGTCGAGCAGCTCCTCGTCGATGCCCTCGAGCCGGTGAAGGGACGTTTCACGCGTGAGAACCCGTTGCGCATCAACAAGCACGGTCTGTCCACGGTCCACGGGTGCGAGAAGCACCATGTGGAACAGAAGAAGGAAGCGTTCTCCTGGAACGTCAATACGGTGCGCGGCACCATCGTGCACAAGGCCATCGAGCTGCTGCTCAACTGGCAGGGGCCGATCACCCCGGCAGACGTGGTGGACGAGGCCATCGCATCCATCGCATCGAACCCGCGGGAGCGCGCCAGCGAGTTCCTCGACCAGCTGCCCCGCGCGGAGATGGCCGAATTGCGCGGCACCATCGTCGGGGCGGTCACGAACTTCGTCGACTGCTTCCCGCCGATCAAGCGGCAATGGCGTCCGCTGGTCGAGTACACGGCGGTCTACTCCCTGTTCGACAATGCGGTGCAGTTCAACACCCGCATGGACCTCGTCCTCGGCAACATCGGCCGTCGCGTCCTCATCGACCTGAAGACCGGCCGCATCACGCCGACCCACCGGGATGACCTGCGCTTCTACGCACTCATCGAGACTCTGCGGTCACGCCAGGCGCCGCGCCGGCTCGCCAGCTACTCACTCGATGCGGCGCGCCTCGATGACGAGGACGTCACCGAGGGCGTTCTCCAGGCGGCCGTGCGCCGCACCGCGCACGGTGCGATCGCCATCGCGGAACTCCAGCTCGGTGACCGTGCTCCCGAGGTCCGCCCCGGCGTCCAGTGCCGTTGGTGCCCGGTGGCCGATTCTTGCGACGAGGGCCAGCGTCACCTGCGCGCGCTCGCGGGTGACGACGAGGACTGATCAGTCAGCATCCGACGCGCGCACGTGCGGCGTCATCACCGCGAACGGCACGCCCAGCCCGGCTGCCCCGCGCACTGTGCTGATCATTCGCCCGGCCTGCACCGCCTGCTTCGGTGGCGAGAGGACATCGGGCCCGAGGTACCCGAACAGCGCGTCGATGTCGGCCACACTCAGCACCATTCCCCAGAGCGAGGAACCCTCGCCGGTGACGTGCGGACCCGAGACGATCTCGAGCACCGTGTTGTCGAGTGTGTGGAATCGCTGCGACACCCCGCGACCGGCGTCGCGCACGCGCTTCAGGGGCACGCCGAGCACCGACTCGATCGCCGTGCTCGTGCGCTCGCCGTCGTTCGTGTTGATCACCACATGGTCGAGTCGCACACCCACGGTGGGCCCGATCGCGTCGCTGCCCTCCACGCCGGGATCATCGGCCACGAGATGGGTCACGATCCCGTCAATGGAGACCGTGGCGTCACGGCCCGCCGCGATGGTCCACTCGAGGAGACCCGGCGTGTTCCCGTGAACGACGAACGCCACATCACCGAGTCGGGATGTGGCGCCCTGGAAAGAGAGTCCTAGTTGTTGCCATGGCCCGACATCGCCCCCTGCGCGGAGGCTGACGAGCCGTGTCACGGAAACGGCCTCAGCCGCGGCCCATGTTCGGGCGCTTGCCGTGGTTGGCCTTTGAGCGGCGCAGACGCGCCTTGCGCTTCTTGGTCTTCTTCGACATAAGAAAATGAGGCTATCGGCGATTCTCCCCCGCCGACACCTGTGGATTACGCGGGGCGCCAGTGCGCCCGGCCGCCCGCATAGGGGGTTCCGGACGCGCTGGTGGTGGAGCACACGTACTTCTTGCCGGCCGAGCTGTACCCGGTGGCGCCGGTGGGACTGCAGTACGAGCCGGGGTTCACGGTGACCGTGGCGGCACCCTTCGGGGCCGTTGTCTCGGGCGCGGGTGCAGCCGTGGTTGCGGTGCTGCCCGCGGCGGGAGTGGTGGCGGCAGGCGCAGAAGATGTTGCCGACCCGTACGGGGCATCGGCCGCGCCCCACGGTGCGGCCACCGTGCCGGCACAGACGCCCTTCAGGCGCTTGGCGATGAATCCGTACTCGCTCTCGTCCATGGCGAGGCCCCAGCGGGACTTCACGGCCACCCAGTTCGCCAGGTAGGTGCAGGTGTACGAGGAATTCGAGGGCATCCACTGCGGTGGATCCTTCTCGCCCTTTGCGCGGTTCGACGACGCCGTGACGGCGATGAGCGCGCGGGCATCGGACAGGTCGTTGGCGTAGGCCTGTCGCTTCGACGACGACCAGAGATTGGCGCCCGAGTCCCATGCCTCCTTCAGCGGCACGAAGTGGTCGATGTCGAAGCCACTCGGGTCGGAGACAGCGACACCGTCATACGCAGAAATCCAGTCACCGGCGATGACCTTGCACCCCGGGTAGCTGACCTGGGCCTTCGAGGAGGACTCGAGAATGAGCACCTCCTCGCGCGTGTTGCACGAGTCGCCGTCGGCATCCACCCAGTGCTTGAACTTCGTCCGCGCGTACCCGGCAGGAGTCTCCTTGCGCACAGGGATCGAAGAGAGAAGATCGAGAGCCGTGCCGGCAGGAACTGCGGCCTTTGACACCGACGACGAGGAGCCGGGAGCGTCCGTCGTTGTGGCCACGACTGACGTGGCCTCGTTGGATGACGGAAGGGTGCCTGCGGCGGCGCAACTTGCGGAGAACACAAGCGCCAACGCGGGGAAGACGATCAACGTGCTGCGGCGGGCCATGGAGGACATGATTACACCTCTTGACCCGAAACGTGGGTGTCCTCGAACCGGAGCTCTTCGCCGCAGTCCCTGCAGACGACCGCGGGAGAGAGGACGGAGCGACAGGACGAATGGATGACCTTCGGGACGGGACCGTTCTTCAGCATCCATTTGTCGCCCCATGCCTTGATGGAGATGAGGACCCCGAAGAGGTCGTTGCCCTTCTCCGTGAGGCGGTACTCGAAACGCACGGGCTTGTCGTTGTACTGCACCTTCTGCACGACATCTGCCTCGACGAGTGAGTTCAGACGGTCAGTGAGGATGTTGCGCGCGACACCCAGGTCCGACTGGATGGCCTCGAAACGAACGTGACCCTTGAAGATCGCGCGGAGGACGAGCGGTGTCCACCACTCCCCGATGACATCAAGGGCAGCAGCCATGCCGTGGGGCATGTGGCTGAAGCTGCGCCGTTTGGTCATGGGCGCACACCCTAATTTGGGGGTGCGTCATTTTCTGAAATACACCGCTGTGTTTTCCGTAAATCGCTAGGCCGACCCATTACTGGGGACAGGGTCGTCCAATTCGATGAATATGCACTCGCCCGGACAGACATCGGCGGCCTGCACCACGGCCTGCATGTTCCGCTCGCCGACGGCCGCCATGGACCCGGAGCTGCCGGGGCTGTTCAGGATCACACCCTGCTCCACCACGTAGGCGATGCCGTCCTCCAGCAGGACGAACGAATCCGGGCAGTGGTCGACGCACAGTCCGTCCCCCGTGCAGAGGTCCTGGTCGATCCAGACGCGCATGTGGATGACGGTACAGGGGCCGCTCGTCGATGCCCCTAGCCTCGACACATGTCATCACCCGGTCTGCCGACACCCCCGTCGGCCCCCCGCCGACCGCACGTATGGCACCGGCCAACCGGCGACGAGAGCGATGATTTCGCCTGGCTGGCGGACAAGGACGACCCGGCCACCGTCGAGTACCTCTCCGCGGAGAACGAGTGGGCCGATGCGTGGTTCTCGCCCTCGCAACCCTTGATCGAAGAACTCTTCGGCGAGATCAAGTCGCGGGTCAAGGAGGACGACGACGCGGTGCCCGTGCGCCGCGGTGCGTGGTGGTACACGTCGCGCACGGAGACGGGCAAGTCCTACGCCATCCACAGTCGTGGCGAAACGTCCGCCGCTGCCGGGATGCACGTTCTGCTCGACGAGAACGCCGAGGCGGAGGGCCACGATTACTTCTCGCTGAACGTGTTCGACGTGTCGCACGACGACAACGTCCTCGCGTGGTCGAGCGACACGGACGGCAGCGAGATGTACACGATCCGTTTCCGAGAGATCGCCACGGGACAGGCGCTCGCGGACGAGATTCCCGACACCACGTGGGGCGGCTCCGCGTGGTCGACGGACGACAGGCACTTCTTCTACGTCGTGCCCGACGACGCAATGCGCCCGTGGCGCGTCATGCGCCACGAGATGGGAACCCCGTCCGCCGCGGATGTCGTCGTGTTCGAGGACCCTGACGAGCGCTTCTACGTGTCCGTTGACCTGTCGAAGTCGAAGGAATGGATCATCATCGAGTCCGGCAGCCGCACGTCGGCCGAGGCCTGGCTGATCCCGGCGGACCAGCCGGAATCGAGCCCCGTCGTCGTGCGGCCGCGCGCCGACGACATCGAGTACTCGGTGGACCACTGGGGAGACAGGTTCGTCGTGCTGCACAACACGGACGCCGTCGACTTCCGGGTGGACGTCGCACCCGTTGCGTCCCCGGGAACCTGGGAGCCGTTCATCGCCCACGAACCGGGCTCGCGCATCACCCAGTTCGAGACGTTCCGGGGCTTCGGGGTGATGCAGCGATGGGTCCACGGCCAGCAGGTCCTGTCCTTCGTCTCGCCCGACGGGACCGAGGCCGCCATTCGCGTTCTCGACGAACCCCACGAGGTGGAACTCGACGCGAACCCCGAATGGGACACCGACTCGGTCCGCGTCTCCTTCCAGTCGCTCACCGTCCCGGCAACGGTGGCGTCGGTCGACCGGGCATCAGGCGCCGTTACGGTGCTGAAGCGCACGGAGACCCCGAATGTCGACCTCTCGTCGTACGTGTCGGTACGTGAGTGGGCCGTGGCATCCGACGGAACGCGCGTGCCGGTCGACCTCGTGCGCCACAGGGACACTCCCCTCGACGGCAGCGCCCCGTGCCTGTTGTACGCGTACGGCAGCTACGAGGCGTCGATGGCTCCGTGGTTCAGCGTCGCCCGACTCTCGCTGCTCGACCGTGGCTGGGTGTGGGCGCTCGCCCACCCGCGCGGCGGCGGCGAGATGGGGCGCAACTGGTACCTGCAGGGCAAGTTGCTGGAGAAGCGCAACACCTTCACTGACACCCTCGCGTGTGCCCACCACCTGGGCGAGGGCATGGTCGACGCGGGGCGGATCGTCGTGCGCGGCGGGAGCGCCGGTGGCCTGCTCGTCGGTGCGTGCGTCACGATGGAACCGGACACGTTCACGGGCGCCATCGCCGAGGTTCCTTTCGTCGACGTGGTGTCGACCATGAGCGACCCGTCGCTCCCGTTGACGGTGACCGAGTGGGAGGAATGGGGCGACCCGCGCGTCGAGCCGTGGGCGTCTTACATGCGCAGCTACTCGCCGTACGACAACACCACCTCCGTGCGCTACCCGGACCTGTACGTCACCGCCGGTCTCAACGACCCTCGGGTCAGTTACCACGAACCTGCCAAGTGGGTGGCCCGTCTTCGCGCCGTGTCTCCCGGGACCACGGTGGTCTTCAAGTGCGAGATGGGTGCGGGCCACGGCGGGCCGTCCGGACGGTACGACCGCTGGAGGGACGAGGCACGGACGCTCGCGTTCGCCATCCGTTCCGCCGGCTGACGAGTCAGTGCAGCGCGGCGGCCGCGAAGAGCGCTGCCATCATCGCGATGTTGCGCAGAACGTCGATGCCGCGCGGCGCACGCGCGACCCGCGCACCGAAGCACGCGCACGGCACGGAGGACCCGCCCGCGACCTGCACGGCCAGGAACACCGTGAAGACGAGCAGGAGCAGCGTCGTGAGCCCCAGCACGAGAGCGTTCACCGGGAGCACCACGAGGCACACACCGAGCAGCAGTTCCGCGGGGGGAACGACGATCGCCACGGTGCGAGGGAGTTGCTGTGCCCTGACTGCCGCACGCCACGATTCCGAGTCGGTGACCTTGTTCGCGCCGGCGAAGGCGACGACCGCACCCACCACGGCGGCAAGAACCCGCGCGAGCACGGTCACTTCACCGCAACGGCGCGCGTGACCTTGCCCTTGTAGAACGCCATCGCGTCGCCCGCGTCGTCGACGTGGTCGAGTGTCTGCACGTGACCGACCACCATGTAGTGGTCGCCCAACTCGATCTGTGAGTGAACCGTGCAGTCGATCACGGCGACGCAGCCCGGCAGTTCGGGGAGCCCTGTGGGTGACGTGCCCCACTCGACGCCATCGAACTTGTCATCGGCTTCCTTGGCGAACTTCCAGCAGAGTTCGTCCTGGCCGTCGGCGAGAACGTTCACACAGAACTTGCCGGACGCGGCGATCTCCTGCCACGAGCGCGAGTTCAGGCCGGGCAGGAACCCCACCAGCGCCGGTTCCAGCGACACCGACACGAACGAACCGATGGTGATGCCGTGCGGCTTTCCGTCGGTGCCGAACCCCGTGACGACAACAACGGAGGTCGGCACGTGACCGAGGACTTGGCGGAACTTTGCGGGATCGAATGGTGCGGTCACGCGGCAAGCGTAGACGCAGCGGTCAGACGTTGACGACAAGACCCTCGCGCGCAGCGAAGACCTCGAGGCCGGAGACACCGCACCCGGACACCGCATCAAGGTCGTCGTCGGTGCGACCCGGGTCGTGGTGGAACAGTGCGAGACGCTTCGCCCTGGACTTCATGGCGACACCCATCGCGAACTCCGACGTGCAGTGGCCGAAGTAGTAGCGCTTCTCGAACTCGGCCGGCGTGTACTGCGAGTCGTGGATGAGGAGGTCGACTCCCTCAGCCAGTTCCATCACCGAGTCGGGCACCTCGAAGGAGCCGTCGTACGGCTGCTGGTGGTCGGAGATGTAGGCGATCGACGAGCCGCCGCACTCCAGCCGGTACCCGAGGGTCGCGCCAATGTGCGGGACGAGTCGTGACGTCACCCGCACCTCGCCGATGTCGAACGACGAGTCCGCGAGTTCGTGGAAACGGAACGAGCCGCTGAAGAGATCGAGCGTCACCGGGAACGCCGGTGGACAGATGATGCGGCTGAATGCATCGTGGACGGACGTGCCGTCTTCCTGTGCCGGCGCATAGACGTCGAGCTCGTTGCCCTTCTCGAGGAGCGGCTGGAAGAACGGGACGCCCTGCACGTGGTCCCAGTGGAGGTGCGTGACGAGTGCGGTGCCCCTGAACGGGCGGCCCCTGTACTGCTCGCCGAAGTAGCGGATGCCGGTGCCCATGTCGAGAACGATCGGCATTGTGCCCTGTGCCTCGACCGACACGCACGATGTGTTGCCGCCGTAGCGCGCCGTGTCCGGGCCGTGGCACGGCGTCGAACCGCGCACGCCGTGAAACGTCACTTTGAACGGTGTGTCCCCCACATGCGTCACGCTACGCACCGTTCGCTCGTCGGTAAACAGCCGGCCGGGGTGACGGTTGTCGCACGGAGGACGACTACCGTTCCTCACATGAGCAGCCCGATCACCACCTCCTCCGTCTCGGCGAACGGGGTCGACTTCACGTATCTCGAGTGCGGGACGGGTCCACTTGCCCTGTGCCTCCACGGTTTCCCCGACAGTGCGCACTCGTGGCGCCACCTCCTCCCCGCGCTTGCCGACGCGGGATTCCGTGCGGTCGCCCCCTTCACCCGTGGGTACGCGCCCACGAGCGTGCCTGCCGACGGGTTCTTCCAGACCGGCGCCCTGTCAGCTGACGCGAACGCCCTGCACGAGGCCCTCGGCGGCACGTCGGATGCCGTGATCATCGGGCACGACTGGGGTGCACCTTCGGTCTACGGGGCGGCAGGCAGTGCGCCGGACCGTTGGAGGCGCGTGGTCGGCATGGCCGTTCCCCCGGGTGGCGCGATGAACATGGCCTTCGTCACGAACCTCGCGCAACTGAAGCGCAGTTGGTACATGTTCTTCTTCCAGCACGGACTCGCCGACATGGTGGTTCCGGCGAACGACATGGCGTTCATCGACATGCTATGGGAGGACTGGTCACCCGGGTTCCCCGCCGCGGAGGACATCGCGAACGTGAAGAACTGCCTTCGCGACCCGGCCAACATGACGGCCGCGCTCGGCTACTACAGGGCGACACTCGGCGCCGGCGCACGCAACCCCGACTACGACGCCATCCAGATGGCCGGCGCCGGTGAACTCACCCAGCCGACTCTCTACCTGCACGGCCGAAACGACGGATGCATCGGAGCCGAGGTCGCCGAGTCGGCGCGCGCGATGTGCCCGTGGGCCCGGGTCGAGATCGTCGAGAACGCCGGTCACTTCATGCAACTGGAACAACCGGCCGTCGTGAACAAGTTGATCGTCGACTTCGTCACGGCAGCCTGAGCAGCGCCGACTCCTCCGTCACCAGTCCCTCGCGCACGAGCGCATCTATCAAGGCCAAGGCACGAGGGGCATCGTCCGAGAGGGCCATTGCCGCCACCAGCTCCTGACGAGTGCGACCGCCCTCGTTGAGCGCACGCATCGCCCGTCCGCGTGCCTGGCGGTCGGAGCCCTCGAAACGCGCCTGTGGCCTGCTCGCCCCGGCAGAGGCGGGAGCAGGATCATCGACAGTCGTGTCGCCTGCCCATCCGCACTGCGCGCGGACCGGGCATTCACCGCACCTCGGTGACCGCGCGACGCACAACCGTGCGCCGAAATCCATCATGATCTGGTTCCACTCCCAGGCACTGCCCGCGGGCACCAGTCCGTCGGCACGTTCCTGCAGTTCCTTCGCCTTCATGGGGCGGCCCTCGAGCCGCGAGAGGACACGCGAGACGTTCGTGTCGACGACGGCGACATCCATCGAATGGGCGAACGCCAGCACGGCGCGTGCGGTGTACTGGCCGACACCGGGGAGGGTCAGCATCCCTTCAATCGTGCGGGGCATCTCGCCACCGTGGTCGCGCACCACTGCAATGGCCGCCTCACGAAGATTGCGGCACCGCCGCGGGTAGCCGAGTCCCTGCCACAACTGGAGTGCGTCGCCCAACGGCGCCTCGGCAAGCGCCTGTGGCGTCGGGAAGGCGCCGATGAACGCCCCGTACTTCGGCAGCACGCGCGCCACGGATGTCTGCTGCAGCATCACCTCACTGACGAGCACCAGCCATGGGTCGTTCGTGCGCCGCCACGGCAGGTCCCTCAGTTCGGCACCACCCCACGCGAGCAGCGCGGCAACGGTGCGTTCGTCGCGGCTTACGCGCCCCACACGTCCTGACCGTCGTACGGGCGACGACGGGCCGGTGCGAACTCGCGCTTCCACACCATGACGCGGCGCTTGAAGTAGCACACTTCCTTGCCGTCCTGGTTGAAGCCCTTCGTCTCGACGGTGACGATGCCGCGGTCGTTCTTCGACTTGCTCTCCGCGATCTCCAGCACACGCGTCTCGGCGTGGATGGTGTCGCCGTGGAACGTGGGGAACTTGTGCTGCAGAGTCTCCACCTCGAGGTTCGCGATGGCCGCGCCGCTCACGTCGGGAACGCTCATGCCGAGGACCAGCGAGTACACGAGGTTGCCGACCACGACATTGCGGCCCTGCACGCTCTCGCCGGCGAACCAGTCGTTCGTGTGGTCGTACTCGGTGATGGTCTTGCCGGGCCAGTGGCGGTAGATGTCACCGACGGTGAAATCCTCGAGGCAGCGACCAAAGGGGCGTTCGTGTGTCGTCATGGACGCAGACGCTAATCGGGTTGTGCGTGGCCGCCCGTATCGTCGTTGTACTCGAGGTCGCCCGGTTTGAACTTCGGCATCTCGAACTGGCCGGTGCGGTCCCGAGGTGCGTACCTCTCCACCCAGTCCGCGGTGGTCAGGCCGCGCTCTGCCTGCGACGACGCAACCTTCCGCAGGTCCGTGAGCTTGTGTGTGTTGTCGATGGAGAACGGCCCGAAGCGGAGCGAGAGATAGCTCATCCATCCCACGAAAATGGGCAGCCAGTACTGGGCGACACGGTACGACAGCACGCCGACTGCCGCCGTGGAACCGGCAAGGCCGAAGCCGGTGAGCGTGGGGATGTACACGCCCTCGACGATCCCGAGCCCGCCGGGCGTGAACGGGATGACCGAGAGGATGTTTGCGAGACCGAACGCGACGATGAGCGCGTCCCACCCGACTGACCCGCCGAACGCGCGCAGGAACACCCACAACGACGCGGCGTCAACCAACCAGTTGACCAACGCCCAGAAGATGACCCGGATTCGCAGGTTCTTGTCCTTCCACAGGTCCTCGATGCGGTTGCCGAGATGGGAGAGGACCTCTGCGGCGTAGTGCTCGTCGAACCTGAACCTGCGCGCCACGGACCGCACGACGCGCTCGGTGCGGCCCTGGCCCTCGACGAGCCCGAACACCACGAAACCGGCGAACGCCATCAGGATGACGCCGACGATCGCTGCGGTCGTGTAGATCGGGCTCATGCCGCGGCTGGGGATCGACACGATGAGACCGAACCACAGGATGAGGTTGAGCACCACCGCCGAGCCGATGCCCGCGGTCGCCAGCGCGAACGCCGCATCCGGACCGGCAATCGAGCTCATGGTGAGCAGGCGGTAACCGAGGGCGGTGCTTGCCGCGCTCCCCCCGGGCATGATGTTGCCGAGAGCCTTCGTGCTCAGCTGGATGCGGAAGAGGCGAAGGATGGGAAGGGTGCTGCCGTGCTCCCCGAGCGCCGCCTGGGTCAGCTTCGAGTAGGCGAACAGCGAGAACGCCTGCAGACCGAGCCCGACAATGAGCAGGTTCGGCTCGATCTTGTTCAGGTCGTGCGCCGCGGACCAGAACTTCGGGATCAACGGCAACACGAAGAGGTACACGATGAATCCGGCAGCGATGAGACGCAACGTGCGCCCGAGCCCGGACTTTTTCTCAGACATCCGCACCACTCTTGCCTGCGGAACGACCCGTCACGGGGAATGCCCTGATGAGTTCCTCCACGGTGTCCCTCACGTTCTGGCCGAGAGGTGCCGGTGACCTGCCGAGTCGCACGACAACCAGGTCGCGGTCAGGCACGACGAAGGTGAACTGACCCGCGTAACCGAATGCGGCCATCGTTCCGGGCAGTGCCGGGGGGAGCCACCAGTGGGCCCCGTACCCGGTGTTGTTCTCCGGGTCGGTCGCGCAGTACCTGCGCCCGTGCTCCACCCACCCCACGGGAAGGATGCGCGTGCCGTCCCACACCCCGTCGTTCAGGTACAGCCACCCGAACCGCGCGAAATCGTGCGCGGTTGCGTACACGTACGAAGACCCGACGAACGTGCCGGCCTTGTCGAACTTCGGCGCGGCCGATGTCATCCCGACGGGACCGAAGAGACGCTCCCGCATGAACGCGAGCGTCCGTTCGTTCGACGGCGGCCTGTCGCCGAGCGCACGGGCGAGAACCCGCGCAACGAGGTTCGTCGTGCCGGACGAATAGACGAAGTGGGTACCGGGATCGTGCACGAGCGGACGGGACGCCGCGTACGCGGCATGGTCACCACCGTTGTTTCCTGCGAGCATCTCGATGACGTCGGAGACCTCGTCGTTCACGTAGTCCTCGTTCCATGCGAGCCCGCTGGACATGTTCAGGAGGTGCTGGAGGGTGATGGCCCGGCGTTCGTCCCCCGACCATTCGGGGAAGAGGTCGCTGGCCGAGGTGTCGAGCAGGCCGTCCCCCACGGCGATGCCCACGAGGGCGTGGGTGATGGACTTCGCCATGGACCACGAGATGAGGGTGGAACCGGGACCGTGCTCGGGGTCGTACCGCTCGAAGACCAGACGTCCGCCCTGCACGACAGCCAAGGCCAGGGTGCGACCGTGGGACTCCGGCGACCCGAAGAGAGAGTCAACGCAGCTCGCGAACCGGGACGAATCCACGGCACCCGGCAACGGCGCCGTGGGCCACTGCGCCGCGGGGAATCGATCACCTGCCACGCGACCACACTAGGCGTGACCGATGACGTGCCCCGTGGCGCGCACGGGTTGTGCGACAGGGGTACCCGTGTCACTAGCGTTTCCGCTTATGAGCGCCTCCCCCGACCTCCAGACAGCAGCCACCGTCATCGGCATCGCCCGCCAGATGGTGGAGTCAGCCACCGCGAAACTGGCGGCAGCCGGCGGGCCGGACAAGAACCAGACGCTCGCGTACGACCTGGCGCACGTGGCAGCCGCGGTGGAGACCGCACGCTCGTTGATCGACTACGGCGCGAAGGGCGAGCTCGAGGCACAGATCACCTGTGCGTTCACCGCCGACATGGTGCACGACCTCGTGTCGCGCCTCATCGGCCGCGAACAACTGTGGGGCGTCGACCCGTCGGCCATGGCACCTGCGCACGACTTCGTGCAGAAGTACCGCGACCCCGCGTTCCTCGTGAGCCTGTTCGACCAGCAGGGACCGCGCCACCTGGCACAGGACTTCGAGATGGTGCAGGACACCTTCCGTTCGTACGCGAACAAGGAGATCGCACCGCGCGCAGAGCACGTGCACCGCCACAACGCCGACGTCCCGGAAGAGGTCATCTCCGGTCTCGCCGAGATCGGTGCCTTCGGCCTCAGCGTTCCCGCCGAGTACGGCGGCTACAGCGAGGGCGGCGAGGGCGAGTACATGGCATCGGTCATCGCCACCGAGGAACTGTCGCGCGGATCACTCGGCATCGGTGGTTCGCTGATCACCCGTCCGGAGATCCTCACGCGCGCACTCGTCAAGGGCGGCACCGAGGAGCAGAAGCACGAGTGGCTGCCGAAGCTGGCGACCGCCGAGGTGCTGTCCGCCGTCGCCGTCACCGAGCCCGACTACGGCAGTGACGTGGCAGGCCTGAAGACGACCGCTGTGGAGGCACCCGGCCCGAACGGCGAGGCCGGCTGGCTGATCAACGGAGTGAAGACGTGGTGCACCTTCGGTGCGCGCGCGAACGTTCTGATGCTCCTCGCACGCACGGATCCTGACCGTTCGAAGACGCACCGCGGCCTCAGCCTGTTCATCGTGCCGAAGCCCGTCGGCGACGCGCACGGCTTCATGTTCACGCAGGACGGCGGCGGGAAGATGGAGGGTCGCCCGATCGACACCATCGGCTACCGCGGCATGCACAGCTACGAGATCGCGATCGAGAACTGGTGGGTCCCCGAGACCAACCTCATCGGCGGTCGCGAGGGACTCGGGCGCGGTTTCTACCTGCAGATGGAGGGCTTCGAGAACGGCCGCCTGCAGACCGCGGCACGCGCCGTCGGCCTGATGCAGGCCGCGTACGAGGCCGCACTCGACTACGCGCAGAACCGCAACGTGTTCGGCCAGAACATCGTGGAGTACGAGCTCACCAAGGTGAAGCTCGCGCGCATGGCCGTCATCATCCAGTCGTCGCGCCAGTTCGCGTACGCCGTCGCGCGCCTCATGGGCAAGGGCGAGGGTGCGATGGAGGCGAGCATGGTGAAGGCATACGTCTGCAAGGCAGCCGAGTGGGTCACCCGCGAGGCGCTGCAGATCCACGGTGGCTACGGCTACGCCGAGGAGTACAGCGTGAGCCGTCTCTACGTCGACGCGCGCGTCCTCTCGATCTTCGAGGGTGCCGACGAGACGCTGTGCCTCAAGGTCATCGCACGCCGCATGTGCGACACCGTCGCGAAGTAAGCGGCAATGGTCGCGCCGTGAGGCGCGTCAGTCGGCGAACAACGCAACGACATCCGCGAGCGAGCGGATGCGCATGCCGTCGAACAGGTGCGCCGCGTCGTCGAACGGGTCGAACAGCACCGGCGTCAGCCCGGCGGCCGTCGAACCCCGAACGTCCATCGTGACGTTGTCGCCCACGTAGGCGATGCGCGAACGCTCGATGCCATCGAAGTGCGGCAGGGCGAACTCGAAGATCGCCGGGTCCGGCTTCGCGACGCGAACGATGTCGCTGTCCACCACGCACAGCACGCTCGGGTGCTCACCGTCGCCCACCTGGCACAGACCACTGCGCTGCAGCACCGTCTCCACCTGGCCGCTCGCGTTGCTGACGATTCCGATCGGTACACCGAGCCTGTTGAGCTCGGCGAGACCGTCGCGCGAACCTGCGATCGGCGCCCGCCAGATGTGCGCGTTGCGCACCCGGGCCAGCACGTACGCCGCCTCGGACCTGTTCCCCTCCGGCACACCGACTGCCTCCACGAAGGCCGCATTGAAGTCGGACCAGTCGTGCTCGGGCGACCCGTTTGCGCTCTTCACCGCCATTGCCGAGTAGTGGGCACGGAAGTACAGGTCGTGATCCCGGCTCGCGCCGTAGTACGCGAGCGTCGGAACGAGCACCGCGGGGTCCGGGAACATCAGGACCCCACCGACATCGAACAGCACTGCGTCGAACGGTCTCGTCATCGGGTTCCACCCTATGTGACGGCTTTCCGACCTCATTGGTGACCCCGCCTTTCTCGGGGCCGTGGCGCAGCCCCTACGCTTTCCCCGTGCGTTCAGCAAGAGACTTCTTCAAGCCCCTCGCCGCCGGTGCCCCCGAGCCCGTCCGCGAGATCCCCTTCCGGCCGAGCCGCGTCATCCACTTCTTCCCTCCCCACAACGAGAAGATGGTCGCGAAGCTCCCCGAGACGATCCCCACCGTCGACATCATCCTCGGCAACCTCGAGGACGCCATCCCGATGGCCGACAAGGAGGCAGCGCGCGCCGGCCTGGTGAAGGTGGCGAACGAGCTCGACTTCGGCACCACACAGCTGTGGACGCGCGTCAACAGTCTCGACTCCCCGTGGTTCCTCGACGACATGATCGAGATCGTCACGAAGGCCGGCGACAAGTTCGACGTCATCATGATCCCGAAGGTCGAGGGCCCGGAGGACATCCACTACGTCGACCGTCTGCTCGCCCAGCTCGAGGCACGTGCGGGCCTGAAGAAGCCGATCCTGCTCCACGCGATCCTCGAGACCGCCCGCGGAGTCGCGAACGTCGAGGAGATCTGCGGCGCGTCACCGCGCATGCAGGGCATCTCCCTCGGACCGGCCGACCTCGCCGCCAACCGCCGCATGAAGACCACGCGCGTCGGCGGCGGTCACCCCGACTACGTCGTGCGCCAGGACCCGACCGGTGATGACTACCAGGGCGCGCGCGCCACGTACCAGCAGGACCTCTGGCACTACACGATGGCCCGCATGGTCGACGCCTGCGTGATGCACGGCGTGCTCCCCTTCTACGGGCCGTTCGGCGACATCAAGGACGTCGTCGCGTGCGAGGACCAGTTCCGCAACGCGTACCTCCTCGGTTGCGTCGGTGCATGGAGCCTGCACCCGGTGCAGATCGACATCGCGAAGAAGGTGTTCAGCCCGCGCCCACAGGACGTGGCACAGGCACAGCGTGTCATCGACGCGATGGGCGACGGCACCGGCGCCATCATGCTCGACGGCAAGATGGAGGACGACGCCAGCGTGAAGCAGTGCAAGGTCGTCGTCGAGCTTGCGCGCCAGCTGGCGGCACGCGACCCCGAACTCAAGGCCGCATACGGCTTCTGAACCGCACCGATTCACCACGACACCCACACGAGGTAATGCCATGAGCGCACTCCGTCCCCGCCGTTCCGTCCTCTACATGCCCGCCGCGAACGAGCGCGCGCTCGAGAAGGCGAAGGGCATCCCCGCCGACGCCATCATCTTCGACCTCGAGGACGCAGTGTCACCCGATGCGAAGGACGTCGCCCGCGGACAGGCCGTCGCCGCGGCGAACAGCGGCGAGTACGGGCGCCGCGAGCTGACCATCCGTTGCAACGCCCTCGACACACCGTGGGGCAAGGACGACATCGCGGCTGCCGCGAAGGCGTGCGTGACCGCCGTCGTCATCCCGAAGGTGTCGAGCGTCGCCGAGCTTGATGCGGTGTCCGCCGCGCTCGACGCAGCCGGTGCACCGAAGGAAATGATGATCTGGGCGATGATCGAGACCCCCACGGCGATCCTCGATGCCCGTGCGATCTGTGCGCACCCGCGTGTCGCGGTGCTCGTGATGGGCACGAACGACCTGGCGAAGGAACTGCGCGCGGCGCAGGTGCCCGGGCGCGCACCGTTGTTCCCCCACCTCGCCACTGCGCTCCTCGCCGCGCGCGAGGCGGGCAAGCCGGTGCTCGACGGTGTCTACAACGACATCAAGAATGCCGAGGGCTTCACGGCCGAGTGCCGCCAGGGTGCGGACATGGGCTTCGACGGCAAGACCCTGATCCACCCGGACCAGGTCGCGATCGCGAACGACACGTGGGCCCCCAGCGAGGCCGAGGTGGAGCACGCCCGCCGCGTGATCGCCGCGTTCGACGAGGCACTCGCGGCCGGCAAGGGCGTGGTGCAGCTCGACGGCAAGATGATCGAGAACCTTCACGTGGCGAATGCGCAGCGTGCCATCGCGATCGCCGAGGCGATCGCAGCGCTCAACGCCTGACCAGCCGCGTCAGAGGTTCGCGCGGAAGAGCGCGAGCGTGCGCTCCCATGCTGTCTTCGAGACCGCGGCGTCGTAGACCTCCGGCCGCGTGTCGTTGAAGAACGCGTGGTGCGTGCCGGGGTACACGTGGAACGTGGCCGACTTGCCCTTCGAGCGCAGTTCCGCCTCGAGCTTCTTTGCTGCCTCGGGTGACGCGCTGCCCTGGTCGGACTCCGCATAGTGACCCTCGACTGCGGCCGCGATCGCGTCCCAGTCCACAGGAGTATCGGGACGCATGCCGCCGTAGAACGGCGCACACGCAGCGACCGCGTCGGGCCTCTGGCACGCGATCATCAGCGACAGGCCACCGCCCATGCAGAAGCCTGTCACGCCGACCTTCGCGTTGCCGGTGCGTGCCTGCAGGAAGTCCACCGCACCGCTCAGGTCCTTGCCCGCGGTCGCGAGGTTCATGCTCATCAGCAACTTGCCCGCCTGGTCCGGCTCGGTCGTCTGGACGCCGTGGTACATGTCCGGTGCGAGCGCCGTGAATCCCTCGGCGGCGAAGCGGTCGGCGATGTCCTTGATGTGGTCGACGAGACCCCACCATTCCTGGATCACGATGACTCCCGGTCCCTTGCCGTCGGCGAGGTACCCGCCGCACGTGCCGCCGTTGCTCTTGAACTCGACCATCTCACCCATGACCACTCCTTGGTTGTCGTCTGTTCGGACAACCTAGACCCACGGGGTCAGATCACGCTGCGTCGAAGCAGTTCCGTCGCGGGCGGGCAGGACTCGAGTGACGCGATGTGCGACGGGTCGAGCGGACCACCCACCGGCGCGAAGAGTGCCGACACCAACGAGTGCGGCACGAGGTCGAAACCGCTCGCCCACGGGTCGGGCCGGCCGCGCACACCCTGCACCATCGGGTCGAACAACTGCACCGGCAGACGCGTCATCTCACCGGCGACGAGCCACACTGGTTTCTGCGCGCAGTACGCGACGGAAGCAAGCGCCAGTGACCCGCCGCACGCGAGCACGTCGTTGTCGCCGACGGCGAGAGCAGAGATGACGGTGATGTCGGCGCTCTCCACTGCGGCGCCAACGCCCTCCGGCGAGACCAGCTCGCACGACGAGTCGTTGTTGCTGAGGAATCTCAGTGCATCTCCCCCGTCGCCCAGCGAGTCGACGACCAGTGCATGAACGTCGCCGCGCCGCACGAGCGCATCGACAACGTGTCCGCTCCATCCGATCGTGCACACGGTGGCGTCGTCGGGGATCGCATCGGCGAGGAACGTTGCCGTCGGGTCGGCACTCAACGACCGCGAGCGCTCGCGCAGCTCGTTGCGTGCGTCGAACGATGTCACTGCGTGGGCGCAGGTGCTCCACAGCTGGGCGTTCGTCTCGTGGTGCTCCACGAGACGTCGGGCAGAGACCATCAGTGCGCCCATGTCGTTCGTCACGCCCGAGAGCGCATCGGCGGCACCCATCGCCATTTCCACGGGGTCGCCACCGTGGCTCCGGGCCACGTACCGCAGGAACTCGATGGGATGCACGTTTTCACGCTACTCACGGACCTGCGGCGGCTCACCCCCGTCCACTAGCGTTGGACCCGTGGCAGCAACAGAACTCCCCAACCCCAACCTGGACGTGACCCTCGCACCCATGAACGGCGAGGCCCGGCCGTTGCGCGAGTGGCTGACCACGTTCCACATGGCGTCGTTCGTGCTCGACCCGTACACGAACGAGAGCAGCTGGATTCTCGAGACCGCCGCCCGCATCATGCGCCAGTACAAGGGCGCGGCCGTCCGTGTGAACTTCCTCATCGCATGCGGCCCCGATGACGCAAAGACGTTCCTCGGCCCGCTCGCCGAGGAGTTCCTCGTCTTCTGCGACCCCGAGCGCGTGGCCATCAAGGCTCTCGGTCTCAGCGAACTGCCGGCATTCGTGCTGGTGCAGTCGAACGGCACCATCCCCGCCGCCGCGCAGGGGTGGAACGCAACGGACTGGAAGCACGTTGCCGCGAAGGTGGCCGAGCTGACCAGCTGGTCGAAGCCCTCGCTGCCGGCACCCGGTGACCCGGGCGCGTTCCGCGGCACGCCCGCACTTGTCTGACCGGCTGCTGCCCACAGACCTCCCCGTCGAGGACGTCGTCGGCGACCTCCGCCACGCACTCGCATCGCATTCGTCCGCGGTCCTCATCGCGCCTCCAGGAGCCGGCAAGACGACGCTCGTCCCTCTCCGTCTGGTCGACGAGCCGTGGGTGGGCGGCCGTCGCATCGTGATGCTGGAGCCGCGCCGTCTCGCCGCACGCGCAGCCGCGCAACGCATGTCGGCGATGCTCGGCGAACAAGTCGGCGGGACCGTCGGGTACCAAACGCGCGACGAGAGACGGATCGGTGCCGGGACCCGCATCGAGGTGGTCACCGAGGGTGTTCTCACGCGGCGGCTGCAGAACGACCCGTCGCTCGGCAACACCGCGCTCGTCATCTTCGACGAGGTGCACGAGCGCAACGTGCCGACCGACCTCGGACTCGCGTTCCTGCTCGACGCACGACGCGCCCTCGGCAGCGACACGCGCATCCTCGCGATGTCTGCCACAGCGCAGGTGGACATCTTCCGGAATGTGCTCGCCGAAGCCGGGGTGCCCGCCCCGCTCGTGGAATCGGACGGGCGCATGCACCCCGTCGACGTTCGGTACGTGCCACGCCAGCGCAACGACCGTCTCGAGAACGCGGTGTCCGATGCCGTGATGACCGCACTGCGCGACGACGACGGGGACGTGCTCGTGTTCCTCCCGGGCATCGGCGAGATCAACCGTGCCGCCGACGTGCTGCGCCAGCGCGTCCCCGCCAATGTCGCCGTCCACCGACTGGCCGGGGCATTGCCATTTGGCGAACAGGACGCAGCACTGTCCCCCAGCGACCCCGGATACCGGCGCATCGTGCTCAGCACCGACATCGCCGAGACGTCACTCACCGTGGACGGCGTGCACATTGTGGTCGATGCGGGGCTCGCACGTGTGCCGCGCATGGACGTCCGCACGGGGCTCACCGAGATCGTCACCGTCACGTCGTCGCGTGCGTCGGCTGACCAGCGCAGCGGACGCGCCGGTCGTGTGCGACCGGGTGTCGCGTACCGCCTGTGGAGCCGCATGGAGGACTCCACCCGGCTGCCGCACCTGCCTGCCGAGATCACCCAGGTCGACTTGTGCGGCCCGGCACTGGAGATCGCTGCATGGGGCACGCCCGCGAATGAACTGACGCTGCTCGACCCCTTGCCGCCGAAGTCGCTCGCATCGGCGCACGAGACACTGCGGATGCTCCATTTGGTCGACGATGACCTGAAGCCGACACAGCTCGGCCGCCAGGTGCTCGGCCTTCCCCTGCACCCGCGTCTCGGCACCATGGTGGCGCGCAACACGGAGATGAAGAAGCAGGGTTGGATCGCGTGCGTCGTCGCGGCGTTGCTGGAGGAACGCGACATCATGCGCGGTCGACCCGACGAGCTTCCTTCGGATCTCGCCCTGCGCGTGCAGATCGTCGTCGGACTCGGTGGCCACAATGCGGCGGACCGCGGTGCGGTGCGACGCGTGTTCGAGGCTGCACGCGACATCGCACGTCGGGCGCGGATCGACAGCGACACGCACGTGAGCACTGACGAGATCGACTCGCTCACCGGGCAGGTTCTCCTGGCCGCGTACCCCGACCGCCTCGCCATGGCCCGCCAGACGGCGGGTCAGTTCCTCATGCGCAACGGCGGCGGTGCAGCCTGCAACTCGAAGGATTCGCTCGCGAGGGAGCCGTTCATCGTTGCTGCGGACATCGACGGTGGTCGCGGCAACGCGCGGCTCCGCCGCGGTGCGGCGGTGGATGCGAACCACATCGCACCGGTGCTGGGTGACGACGTCGACGTGGAGTCCTACCTGACCTGGGACAAGTCACGCGATGACCTGGTCCTGAAGGTGACACGCAAGGTGGGGTCGCTGCGCATCGACGAACGCGACCTCGCGCCCGTCCCCGGCGATGACACCACCGAGGCGCTGCTCGAGCGCGTCCGCGCGACATCGATGAAGGTGCTCGGGGGCGCGAACGATGCCGACAGCCTGCGCACCCGCGTCGCGTTCCTGCGCCATCACCTGGGCAACGACTGGCCGGACCTTTCCCACCGCACGATGCTCGCGACTCTCGACGAGTGGTTGGTGCCGTTCCTCGCGGGCGCCACAGGGCGCGCCGACCTGCAGAAGGTCGATCTCGTCCTCGTGATGCAGTCGGTCCTCGGGTGGGACAAGTCGTCACAGGTGGACCGCCTCGCCCCGCGTTCGTACCACCCTCCGAAGGGACGCCCTGCGGAGATCAACTACGCCGACCCGACCGTTCCGACCATCTCGGTGCGCGTGCAGCACCTGTTCGGCGTCGCGAAGCACCCCTGCGTTCTCGACGGCAGAGTGCCGCTTCGCATCCAACTTCTGTCACCCGCGGACCGGCCCATCCAGGTGACCGCGGACCTACCCGGCTTCTGGTCGGGATCGTGGGCCGATGTGAGAAAAGACATGGCCGGCCGGTACCCGAAGCATGACTGGCCCGTGAACCCGAACGCCTAGCCTCGATGGCATGGCAGAGTTCGCATTCACCGAAATACTCCCCCTCGGTCCCGACACCACCAAGTACCGGCTGGTCTCCACGGAGGGCGTCGAGACTGTCGAGACCCCCCTCGGCACCTTCCTGAAGGTCTCCCCCGAGGCGATCACGCTCCTCACCGAGACCGCGATGCGCGACATCGCACACCTTCTTCGCTCCGGTCACCTGCAGCAGCTGCGCAACATCCTGGACGACCCGGAGGCCAGTGCGAACGACCGCTTCGTGGCGCTCGACCTGCTGAAGAACGCGGGCATCGCAGCGGGCGGCGTGCTGCCCATGTGCCAGGACACCGGCACCGCCATCGTGAAGGCGAAGAAGGGCCAGTTCGTGATGACGGGCGGCGGTGACGAGGAGGCCATCGCGCGCGGCGTGTTCAACACGTACCAGACGAGCAACCTGCGCTACAGCCAGATGGCGCCGATCAACATGTACGACGAGAAGAACACCGGCAACAACCTGCCCGCCGAGATCAAGATCAATGCGGTCGACGGTGACGCCTACAAGTTCCTCTTCATGGCGAAGGGCGGAGGCTCGGCGAACAAGAGCTACCTCTTCCAGGAGACGAAGGCGCTGCTCAACGAGAAGTCGCTCCTGCCGTGGGTGTTCGACAAGCTCGTGTCGCTCGGCACCGCTGCGTGCCCGCCGTACCACCTTGCCGTCGTCATCGGAGGCACGTCGGCCGAGCACGCCGTGGAGACCGCGAAGCTGGCCAGCACCCGCTACCTCGACTCGCTCCCCACGCAGGGTTCGGAACTCGGCAACGGTTTCCGCGACGTCGACCTGGAGGCAAAGATCCTGAAGCTCGCGCAGGAGACAGGCATCGGTGCGCAGTTCGGCGGCAAGTACTTCTGCCATGACGTGCGCGTCATCCGCCTGCCCCGCCACGGTGCCAGTTGCCCCGTTGCGTTCGCCGTGTCGTGTAGCGCGGACCGCCAGGCACTCGGCAAGATCACGAAGGACGGCGTCTTCATCGAGGAACTTGAGACCGACCCGGCGCGTTTCCTGCCCGAGGTCACCCACGAGGAACTGAGCGAGGAGGTCGTGCACATCGACCTCACCCGCCCGATGGACGAGATCCGCGCGACACTCTCGAAATACCCGGTGAAGACTCGCGTCATGTTGACCGGCCCAGTGGTCGTCGCGCGCGACATCGCGCACGCGAAGCTGAAGGAGCGACTCGATGCCGGCCAGGGTCTCCCCGACTACATGAAGAACCACGCGGTCTACTACGCCGGCCCTGCGAAGACGCCAGAGGGAATGGCGTCAGGTTCGTTCGGCCCGACCACTGCCGGGCGCATGGACAGCTACGTGCACGATTTCCAGGAGGCCGGCGGTTCGTTCGTGATGCTCGCCAAGGGCAACCGCTCGCGCCAGGTGACCGACGCGTGCAAGCAGTTCGGCGGTTTCTACCTGGGCTCCATCGGCGGCCCGGCAGCGCGCCTGGCCCAGGACTGCATCACCAAGGTGGAGGTTCTCGAGTACCCGGAGCTCGGCATGGAGGCCGTCTGGAAGATCGAGGTGCAGGACTTCCCCGCGTTCATCGTGGTGGACGACAAGGGCAACGACTTCTTCGACATGGTGAAGACCGGCACCCCGCTCAGCCTCCGATAGGGAAACGGCGGGCAAATTGTCGCTCCGGGGTCTTGGAATCCGGGGCCCCACCGAATAATGTTCACCCATCGGGCGCTCGCCCGGGAAATGGGGACATCATGAAGATTCGTGCTTCCATCGCGGCCGTTGCCGCACTGGGCATGGTTGTCGCAGTCGGCTCGCCGGCCGGAGCAGCGTCGAAGGCAAACGCCAAGGTCATGATGACCGGTGACTGCGCTGACGGCGAGATGCTCGAGGGCACCGACGAGGACGACTGCCAGGTGATGGTCAGCATCACACCGAAGTCGAAGAACACCTCCGCGGTTCTGGAGGTCGCATACGACGAGGAGGACCCGGAGTGGGAGGAGCTCGACTCGGGCAAGACCCGCGGTGGCCGCCTGATCTTCGACATCCCCTCCACTGACGAGGACGACGTGTGGATGGACGGGGTCGTCCTGTACCGCGTGCGCGTGAAGAAGACGGCCGGCCTCAGCGTCGCTCCGGCGAAGACCTACAAGATCGAGTACGTCTCGTCCGAGAACGTCGACGAGGAAGACACCGCCATGTCCGACGAGGACAAGGAGTTCAACGCCGAGATGGACAAGGCGCAGGCGGACAACAAGCAGAAGATCCAGCAGCAGCAGCCGAACCAGCAGGTCCAGAGCGACAAGTCCATGCAGGGACCGCCGCAGAACTTCAACAAGGCCGGCGAGTTCAACCGCGCATGCGGTGCGATCGGCTTCCCGAAGGACAAGTGCGACCAGTTGGTGGCCGCCAAGGCACCGTCCGAGGCACTGAAGATCCTCGGCAGCCAGTCCGAGAAGTGGTGCGTCGCCCTGGTGAACAGCAAGGAACAGAAGGTCACCTGCGACATGGTGCTCCCGAAGGTGTTCCCGCCGATCAACGGCTGACCGACTACGTCAACTCAATGAGAAGGGCCCCCGCGAGGGGGCCCTTCGACATTCCCGGGGAGAGTCCGTTCAGTCGGCGACAAAACCGGGCCAGTTGCCCATGTACGAGATGAAGGTGTCGGAAAGGCCCTCTTCGTGGAGCGTGGCCCGCGGGACCGGCAACGAGCGAACGGTGAAGGTCTCGTCCGCGGCGCACAGCCGCGGGAAGTCGTGGTGCAGGATCGCACCTCGCCCGACGGCCACGAAATCCGCGCCGTGCTCGATCGCGAAACGGCAGTCAGCCGCCGAGTAAAGCTTGCCGGCAACGGCGAGCTTCACGGACCCGCGCTCGATGCCCGCGAAGACGTCGATCAACTTCGTCTCCTTGAAATCCTCGTCGACACCGTTCTTCGTGACGTCCCAGAGAGACATGTCGACAAAGTCGACATTCGCCTCGTCCACCAGGCGCGTGTAGACCTCGACCATCTCGGATGTGCGAAGACCGAAGCGCTCCGGAGAGAGACGCACCGACAGGTTGAAGCCCGCGCCGGTGCGGGAGCGGATGCCGTCGATGATGTCGAACAGGATGCGCGAGCGGTTGGCCAACGAGCCGCCGTACCGGTCGGTGCGCTGGTTGATCTCCGGCGACAGGAACTGGGCAATGACATAGCCGTGTGCACCGTGCAGCTCGACACCGTCGAAGCCTGCCTTCTCGCACCGGACCGCCGCGGCGACGAAGTCCTCTACCAGTTGTTCGACCTCGGCGGTGGTCAGCGCGCGCGCACCGGTGGCAGGGTCATCACTCGGGCACACGGGCGTGCCGACGATCTCCTTCGGCGAACGGTTGCCGGCGTGGTGCAACTGCGAGATGGCAATGCTGTGGTGCTTCTTGATGTCGTGGGCGAGTCTGGTGAGACCGGAGATGTGCTCGTCGCCGAACGTACCCAACTGACCCGGGAAACCCTGACCGACCGCCTGCACGTGCGCGGCGCAGGTCATGGTCAGGCCGAAACCACCCTCTGCGCGCATCGTCAACCAATGGTGTTCCGCGTCGGAAAGCGTGCCGTCGGCATTGCTCTGGCTGTTCGTGAGCGGGGCCAGCATGAACCTGTTGGACATCGCCGGCCCGTGCTCGAAACGGACCTCGTCGAAGAGAGTCGTCATGGCTACTTGAGAAGGCCCTTCAGCGCATCGCGGGTGTTTGCGATCTCGTCCGGGTTGCCGCCGAACTCCACTGCCGCGAAGTCGGTGACGCCGATGCCGGCCAGTGCCGCCACACGGTCCTGCACCTCTGCCACCGAACCGGTGATGGCGATGTCGGCCGGGCCGGCCGCACCTTCCTTGTCGAGCATGGCGCGGTAGCTGGGCAGGGTGCCGTAGACGGCGAACACCTTGGCTGCGCGCTCCGCCGCGGCTTCCTTGTCCTGGGTGACGCACACGGGCAGGGCGGCGATCACGCGCGGCGCGGGACGGCCGAGTTCCTCCGCCGCGCGGGTGATGGTGGGGATGGTGTGACCGGAGAGCGTCGCTGGTCCGGTGCACCAGGTGAGGGTGCCGTCCGCGAGTGCGGCAGTGACGCGCAGCATCTGCTCTCCGAGGGCCGCAACGACGACGCCGAACCCCGTGGAGCCCTTCGCGTCGACCCGTGCGTGAACGCTGTAGGTGTCGCCGTCGAAATGGGCCGTCTCGCCGCGCGAGAGCGGCCCGAGGATGCTCAGGTACTCGCGCAGGTGACGAACCGGCTTGTCGTAGCTCATGCCGAGCATGTTCTCGATCACGATCTTGTGGCTGAGCCCGATGCCGAGCGTGAGCCTGTTGCCGGAGGCCGCAGCGACCGTGTGGCACTGCTGGGCGATGGCGTGCGGGTGACGCGGGTACGTGGGCACAACGGACGTGCCGAGCTCGATGCGCGGCACCTCGCGGCCGACGATGGCGAGACACGTCAGCGCGTCGTGGCCGAAGATGTTCGGTGCCCAGTAGCTGGCGAACCCGTCCTTCTCCGCCGACCGCGCCTCGGCGACGACATCGTCCACCGTTCCGTCGTTGACCGCACCACCAAAGATTCCGTACTTCATGGGAAGCGACGGTATCAGGGCACGATTCGGGTGCCCCCAGTGGTCACGCCAGGCTGAACGAGTTCCAGCCAGTCGTCGCTGAAGTAGTCAACCTGGCCGTCGGGCATCAACAGAACCTTGGTGGGCTGGAGGTGCTGCACGAACTCGGTGTCGTGGCTGACCATGATGATCGCGCCCTTCCACGACTCGAGCGCGTTCGCGACTGCCTCTCGGCTGGCGGGGTCCAGGTTGTTCGTGGGCTCGTCCAGGAGCAACACGTTGTTCCGGCCGACCATCAGCATCGCGAGCGCGAGCTTCGTCTTCTCGCCGCCGGAGAGCGTGCCTGAGTCCTGGAACACCTTCTCCCCCTGCAGACCGAACATGCCGAGCAACGAACGCAACTGCGTCTCGGTGAGGGTGCTGCCGCTCGGCAGCTCACGGCGCATGTGCCAGATCAGCGATTGGTGCGCGTCCAGCAGGTCGTGTTCCTGCGCGAAGTACCCGACGCTCACGTTGTGGCCCCACTCGAAGTGACCGAGGTTCGCAGTGGTCTCCCCCGCCAGGATGCGAAGGAGCGACGTCTTGCCGGCACCGTTCAGACCGAGCACCAGGAGCCGTTCGCCACGTCCGAGGTCGAACGCGACGTCCTCGAACACGGCAGGGCCACCGTACGCCTTCGACAGCCCGTGCGCCTTGACCACGGTCTCGCCGGCCTGCGGCGGGTCGGGGAACTTCACGGTCAGCTTGCGGTCCCGGCGCACCGGGCCGACGCCTTCTGACTCGATGCGGGCGATGCGCTTCTCGATGCTGTGCGCCATGGCCGCCTTCGTGGCTTTCGCGCCGAAGCGGTCAACGACCTCCTGGAGTCTCGCGACCTCCTTGGCCTGCATCATCGCCTTCTTCGCAAGCCGTGCCTCGTCCTCCGCACGCGCGCGCTTGTACTGGCTGTACGTGCCGCGGTACTCGATGACCTCGCCGGTGTCGTCCTCGTCCGGGCGGTCGAGGTGCAGGACTCGCGTGATCGCTTCGTCGAGCAGGTCGAGGTCGTGACTGATCACGAGCAGCGCACCCTTGTAGTTGCGCAGGAAGTTCAGCAGCCACGTCTTCGCATCGATGTCGAGGTGGTTCGTCGGTTCGTCGAGCAGCAGCATGTCGCTTCCCGCGAAGAGGAGATGCGCGAGAGTTCCACGCGGCGGCGCTCGCCACCCGACAGCACCTTCAGCTGCAGGTCCAGACGGTCGGCCTTCAGGCCGAGGCCGGCGGCGATGGAGCGTGCCTCGCTGTCGGCGGAATATCCGCCCTTCATGCGGAACTCCTCCTCGGCGCGCGAGTAGCGGTTCACGTTGCGCTCGCTCGCGTCTTCCTCCATGGCAATGCGCAGCTTCTCCAGACGGAACAAGTCATCATCGATGTTGCGGCCCGAGAGGATGTGGGTGATGGCAGTGCGGCCGTCATCCACGACGGAGTTCTTCGGGTCCTGCGTGAGGTAGCCGAACATGCCGCTTCGCGTCACCTTGCCGGCGGCCGGTTCGTTGTCGCCACCCAGCACCTTGAACATGCTGGTCTTCCCGGCGCCGTTTCGGCCGACGATGCCCACCTTGTCGCGCGGCATCACCGTGAACGTGGCCCCTTGGACGACGTTCTTGCCGCCCACCTCCACGGTGAGGTTCTGGACCTGCAGCATCGTTACGGCCTCGTCGTGGTGGTGGCGATGACCGGCGCCACCGACGTCGTCACGGGCCGCGGCGTGCTGGTCGTGGTTGCGGAAACCGTCGTCGGCGTCGCACCGGGCTGGGTGCTGGACGTCGCCGCAGCCATGGGGAGCGTCGTCGCAGATGC